>JAYTYH010000574.1:0-12575 GCA_043742485.1 Rhizobacter sp. | reverse complement strand
CGAACCCCCACGGAGTTACCCGCTAGTACCTGAAACTAGTGCGTCTACCAATTCCGCCACCTGGGCATCTCAGGCAACCACGGACTTTATCACCATCAACGCTTCATCATCCAAGAACACCTCGTCAGAAGGCAACGAATTGCTTGCCGAAGTCGAAGGCACGATCCAGGGCCACCGCGACGGTCACGGCTTCGTCGTCCGCGACGAACGCCAGCTGCCCGACCTCTATCTTTCGCCGCAGGAAATGCGCTCGGTCCTGCACCGCGACCGCGTGCGTGCCCGCGTCGTGCGCTACGACAAGAAGGGCCGGCCCGAAGGCCGCATCGTCGAGATCCTCGAGCGCAAGAAGGCCCCGATCATCGGCCGCCTGCTACATGAAAGCGGCATCTGGCTGCTGGCGCCGGAAGACAAGCGCTACGGCCAGGACATCATCGTCCCGCGCAACGGCATTGCCGATGCGAAGGTCGGTCAGGTCGTGGCCATCGAGCTCACCGAGCCGCCGTCGATGCACTCGCAGCCGGTCGGCCGCGTCACTGAAGTGCTGGGCGAGATCGACGACCCCGGCATGGAAATCGAGATCGCGGTGCGCAAGTACGAAGTGCCGCATCTCTTTTCCGAAGCCACTCTGGCTCAGGCGGCGGCGCTTCCCGAAACCGTTCGCGCCGCCGACAAGAAAGGCCGCGTCGACCTGACCGACGTGGCGCTCGTCACCATCGACGGCGAGGACGCCCGCGACTTCGACGATGCCGTGTACTGCGAGCCGGCGCGGATCGGCAAGTCGAAGGCGAACAACGGCTGGCGGCTCCTCGTCGCCATCGCCGACGTCAGCCACTACGTCAAGCCCGGCGAGCCGATCGACGTCGACGCCTACGAGCGCGCGACCTCGGTTTACTTCCCGCGCCGCGTCATCCCGATGCTGCCGGAGAAGCTCTCCAATGGCCTTTGCTCGCTCAACCCCGAGGTCGAGCGGCTGGCGATGGTGTGCGACATGCTCGTCGACGCCGACGGCGAGGTCGTGGCCTACCAGTTCTTCCCGGCCGTGATCCGTTCGGCGGCGCGTTTCACGTACACCGAGGTGGCGGCTGTCCTGGCCAACACGCGCGGGCCCGAGGCGGCGCGTCGCCAGCTCCTGGTGCCGCATCTGATCGACCTGCACGATGTCTATCGATCACTCCTGAAGGCGCGCGTCAGGCGCGGCGCCATCGACTTCGAGACCGTCGAGACGCAGATCGTGTGCGACGAGAACGGCCACATCGACAAGATCGTGCCGCGCACGCGCAACGAGGCCCACCGGCTGATCGAGGAGTCGATGCTGGCGGCGAACGTGTGCTCGGCCGACTTCATCGCCCGCGCCAAGCATCCGGCGCTCTATCGGGTTCACGAAGGGCCGACGCCCGAGAAGAAGACCCTGCTGCAGAACTACCTGAAGGCGCTCGGCCTCGGCCTGTCGATCAGCGACGACCCGAAGCCTTCGGAGTACCAGGCGGTGGCGGCGGCGACCAAGGATCGGCCTGACGCCGCGCAGATCCATTCGATGCTGTTGCGTTCGATGCAGCAGGCGATCTACACCGGCACCAACAGCGGCCACTTCGGCCTCGCCTACGAGGCCTACACGCACTTCACGAGCCCGATCCGGCGCTATCCCGACCTGCTCGTTCACCGCGTCATCAAGGCCCTGCTCGACGGCAAGCGCTACGCGATCGGGCGCAAGAGCGAAGGCGAGCCAGAGAAGAAGGTTCGCCTGGCCAAGGCAGCGAAGAGCGCCAAGGCGCACAAGCCCGGTACCGACGCACCGCCGGTGCTGGCGCCGGGCGGCGAGCTCGAGTCGTGGGAGGTTGCCGGCGCGCACTGCAGCGCCAACGAACGACGAGCCGACGAAGCCTCGCGCGACGTCGAGGCCTGGCTCAAGTGCCGCTACATGCGCGAGCACCTCGGCGAAGAATTCGGCGGCACCGTCACGGCGGTGACGAGCTTCGGCCTGTTCGTGACGCTCGACGGCCTCTACGTCGAAGGCCTCGTCCACATCACCGAGCTCGGCGGCGAATACTTCCGCTTCGACGAGATCAAGCAGGAGCTTCGCGGTGAGCGCAGCGGCATGAAGTACGTGGTCGGATCGCGGGTGCGGGTACAGGTCAGCCGCGTCGATCTCGATGGTCGCAAGATCGACTTCCGTCTCGTCCGCGAAGGCGAAGAAGCCCAGGCGGCGCCACGCGGGCGCCGCGACAAGGGCAGCGCCGCGACCGACGCCACGACCAGCGAGATCGCCGCGATCAAGGAGGCCGATCGCGCGGTCAAGGCAGGCACCAAGGCCAAGGCACGGGCGCGTTCCAGCGTGCCGGCGCGGCCTTCGCGCGCGGGCGCCAAGACGGCTGTCCGCAAGCCCGCCGGTCCGCGCCGCGCCAGTCGGCGCTAGCCACCGGTTCAGACAACGAGAAGGGAGAAGCGGCATGACGATTCGATTCGACGGCAGGGTGGCGATCGTCACCGGCGCAGGCGGTGGCCTCGGCCGGCAGCACGCATTGGCGCTGGCGGCGCGCGGCGCGGCGGTGGTCGTCAACGACCTCGGCGGTACGCTCGAAGGCGGCGGCGGCACGGCCAAGGCGGCCGAAGCCGTGGCCGCGGAGATTCGTGCCGCTGGCGGTAAGGCGATCGCCAACGGCGCGTCGGTCACGGACTTCCCCGCCGTGCAGGCGATGGTCGCTGACGCGATGGCCGAATGGGGCCGCGTCGACATCCTGGTCAACAACGCCGGCATCCTGCGCGACAAGAGCTTCGCCAAAATGGAGCTGGCCGACTTCCGGCTCGTGCTCGACGTTCACCTCATGGGCGCCGTTCATTGCTGCAAGGCGGTCTGGGAAATCATGCGATCGCGCAACTACGGCCGCATCGTCATGACGACTTCGTCGTCGGGCCTCTACGGCAACTTCGGCCAGGCCAACTACGGCGCCGCCAAGATGGCGCTCGTCGGCCTGATGCAGACGCTCTCGATCGAGGGCGCCAAGCACGACATCCGCGTCAACTGCCTGGCGCCCACCGCCGCCACGCGCATGACCGAGAACCTGATGCCCGCCGCGGTGCTCGCGCTGCTCGAGCCCCAGGCGGTGACGCCGGGCCTGATCGCGCTCGTGGCCGACGACGCTCTGAACCGCACCATCCTCTGCGCCGGCGCCGGCTCCTTCGAGCGCGCCCACGTGACGCTGACTCACGGCATCCACGTCGGCGGCGGTGCCGATGCGGCCGAGACGATCGCTGCCTCGATGGACGCCATCTCGGATCGCGATGGCGAGACCGTGCCGCAAAGCGGCGCGGCGCAAGGCACGCTCGAGATCGGCAAGGCGACCAGCGCCAGCCGATAGCGGTCAGGCCAGCGGTCGCCGGGCGCGTCGGTAGAGCACTTCGACGAGGTCGGCGGCGCGCATCGCGCCGAGCCGCTCGGGCTCCGCAGCGGCGCCGTGCTCGACGACCGACCGCGTCGCCGCATCGAACGCCGCAGCGCCCGACGACGACCATCGACCGCCGATCCAGCCAGCGAGCACGTCGCCCGTGCCGGCGCTTGCGAGACTTGCGTTGCCTGTTGCGCACACGCGTGGCCCCTGGCCCGGCGCCGCGATCAGCGTCCCCGATCCCTTGAGCACGACGACCGCACGGAAGCGTTCGGCCAGCGTGCGTGCAGTCACGAAGCGATCGGCTTGGACTGCTGCGGCATCGCAGCCGAGCAGCCGCGCCGCTTCGAGCGGATGTGGCGTCAGCACGGTGGCCTGGCCGCGCGTGGACCGCGCCGTGAGCTGGGTCTGCAACGACGCATCTGCGGCGACGGCGTTGAGCGCATCGGCGTCAAGCACCAGCCGCGGTGCCGACGCGAGCAGGCGAGGCAGGGCGGCGCGCACGGCATCGCCACCGCCGCAGCCGCACACGACCGTCGCCGACACCAGGGTCTCGACCGGCCCGCGCCACCAGTCGCGACGCAGCATCAGCTCGGGGCGAAGCGGATCCGGCGCCGCCACCGACTGTGCGCCGGTGTCGAGCAAGTCGACGAAGACGCGGCCGGCACCGGCGGCCTGCGCGGCGCGCGCCGCGAGCCAGGCCGCACCGGTCATCCCGGCGGCACCACCGACGACGGCGACATCGCCGAAGCTGCCCTTGTGCGCGGCCTGGCGACGCCGGGTCGCGGCGCAAGTGTCGTCGGCGATGCCGACCAGCCAGGCGTCGATGTCGCGCTCATCAGCATGCGGGTTGCCGGCCGTGTCGATGTCCGTGGCCTCGTCGGCCAGGGTCGCCAGCCAGACGCGGCCGGCGCGGTCGCGGCCTTCAGCGGTGAAGAGTCCCGGCTTGAGCGTCAGTAGTGCGAGGGTGTCGTCGGCGACGACGCAGGCTTCGCCGAAGCGGCGGCCGCGTTCGGCGTCGAGCCCGGTCGGGATGTCGACGGCAAGCACGCGAGCACCAGCCGCTGCGAGCGCGCCGATGCGTGCCACGGCGGCGGCGATGTCGCCGTGCGGCTCCGCGGCGGCCGCGAAACCGAGCAGCGCGTCGATGACCAGGTCGGGCCGGGCGCCGCCGGCCAGATTCAGGGCCGAAGCCGACGCTGCATGCTCTGCCCAGGTGACGACCCGCAGGCCGACTCCCGCCGCGCCCGCCAGTGCCCGAGCGGCGTCGGCCGGCAACCGCGCCGCATCGGCGACGAGGACGACGCTCGCGCGCTTGCCGAGCTGCATCAGCCGCGCTGCCGCTTCGATACCGTCGCCGCCGTTGTTGCCGGGGCCGGCGAAGACGATCACCTCGCGCAGGTGTGGTGCGACCGCCAGCGCCAGGCTGGCGACGGCGTCGCCGGCGTGCGCCGTGAGCGAGAACGGCGGCACGGCGGCGAGCGCCGCGGTCTCGAGCCGGCGCGTCGAGGCGATCCCGTGCAGCGCCTGCCTGCCGATGACCGAGCCGATGAGCGCGATGCGGCTCATCGCCCGAGCCGGCTCATGCCGAGGCCGTCGATCTCGATGGGTGTCGCCCGGCCGGCGATGGCGTCGGCGACGAGGCGCGCCGATCCGCACGCCAGGGCCCAGCCGCTGCCGCCGTGGCCGACGTTGAGCCAGATGCCTTCGGCCCCGCTGGCGCCGAGCACGGGTGGGCCGTCGGGCAGCATCGGCCGAGCGCCGCGCCAGCGCTGGGCGGCGCTGCGGTGCGTGACGCCGGGGAACCAGTCGTCGAGGACCTTGTCGAGCGTCGCGTAGGCGGCGTGGCTATCGGCCTTCGCCGAGACGCCGATCTCGGCGCTGCCGGCCACGCGCACACGATTGCCGAGCCGGCTGATCGCCACCTTGTAGCGCTCGTCCATCAAGGCCGCGCGTGGCTCGCGGTGGAGATGGTGCTCGTCGTGCCGAAGCGGCGCCGTGACCGAGTAGCCGTGCACCGCCAGCAGCGGCAGGCCGACACCGAGCGGGCGGAGCAGGGCGCGCGATTCGAGCGCGGCGCAGACCACGATGGCGTCGAAGGTCTGCTCTCCGTCGCCTTGCTGCGGCGGTTGTGTGGCCGGCCAGTCGCTGGCGCCGCTGATCGAGCGCGAGGCGTTGCCGTCGCGCCGGTCGAACGCATCGCGTACGGCAGTGAGCCGCGGCTCGGCGCCGGCCGCGATGCGTTCGACTCGGGTGTTGAAGCAAAAGCGCACGCCGGCGCGCGCGGCTTCCTTGCGCAACAGGTGCGTGAACTCGCGGCAGTTGCCGACCTGATCGTCTTTCGAATACACGCCCGCGTGCAGCGCCGTCCCGGGGTGCAAGCCGGGCTCGATGACGCGGCAGGCGGCGGCGTCGATCACCTCCGGTGCGGCGCCGAGCTCGGCAAGGGCGCGGATGCCCGGCTCGGCGAGCGCGAGGTCGCGCGGCGATCGCAGCAGGACGAGAAAGCCCTGCGCGCGCTCGTAGTCGAGATGCAGCTGCAGCGTGATCTCGCGCAACCGGTCGCGGCTGAAGTGCGCCAGCCGATGCATGCGGGCGCGGTTGGCGCGATAGACCTGCGGCCGACACGCGCGCCACCAGCGCCACAGCCAGGCGAGCGAGGCGCCGTCGAGATGGGCGCCGACGCGCACCGGCGAGTGCGCACTGAAGGCATGCGCGAGGACCTTGCCCGCCGTGCCCGGCGCCGACCACGGCGCGACATAGCCGGGCGCGACCAGGCCGGCGTTGGCGAAGCTGCATTCGGAGGCCACCGAGCCACGGCGCTCGAACACCGTGACCTCGTGGCCGTCGACGCCGAGCTCGTACGCGGTCGTCACGCCGATGACGCCGGCTCCGATGACGGCAACGCGCATCAGCCGGTGCTGCCGTTCGACCGGCGGGCAAGCTCGGCTTCAATGGCAAGGCCTGCAGCGAGCACGGCGTCGTCGCGCATCGCCGTGCTCCAGACCATGAGCCCGACCGGCAACTCGCCGGCGTCGTGGCAGGGCAGGCTGAGAGCGCAACCGTCGAGGAGGTTGACGGCGCTCGGGTTGCGCAGGAGCAATCCGTTGGCGGCGAAGAAGGCATCGTCGTCGGCGAGCAACGGCGCCAGCGGCGGCGCCACGATCGGCACCGTCGGCGAGAGCAGGGCATCGATGCCAGCCAGCGCCGCCTCCATGCGCGCAATCCAGCGCACGCGCGCAGCGATCAGGTCGATGTAGTCGGCGCCGCTCATCGCTGCGCCGCGCCGGATCCGCCGCGCCACACGCGGGTCGTATTCGCTCTCGCGCTCGAGCAGCCAGCGGCGGTGGTACGCCCACGCTTCGACCGGCGCGAAGCCGCCGCCGCCGTTGATTGCGGCGACCTCGTCGAGCAAGGGCAGCGCTACCTGCTCGATGCGCGCTCCGGCCGTCGACAAGCGATCGAGGGCGCGATCGAAGGCGCGGGCGACCGTGGCGTCGAGGCTGCCCAGCATCAAGGTCGTCGGCACGGCGAGACGGAGATCGACGAGCGGCCTGGCGTCGGTGGCGACGCGGCGGTCGGAAAGGATGGCGTGCAGCAAGGCGGCGTCGCCGACCGAGCGCGTGATCGCGCAGACCGTGTCGAGCGTCGTCGACAGCGGCACCGCGCCGGTGATCGGCACCCGCCGCGCCGTCGACTTGAATCCGACCAGGCCTTGCAGTGCGGCCGGAATGCGGATCGAGCCGCCGGTGTCGGAGCCGAGTGCTGCCCATGCCGCGCCAGCCGCTACCGAGACCGCGCCGCCCGAGGTCGAGCCGCCGGGGATGCGCGGTGCGGCGTCGAGCGCTGCCGTGGCCGGGTTGGCCGGCGTGCCGTAGTGCGGATTGATGCCGACGCCTGAGAAGGCGAACTCCGACATGTTGGTTCGACCGATGAAAGCGGCGCCGGCACGGCGCAGGCGCGCGACCGCCGGAGCGTCGTCGACGGCGGGGGCCGCGTCGGCCAGCAGCGTCGACCCTGCCGTGGTGATCTCGCTGGCAACGTCGAACAGATCCTTGATCGACAGCGCCAGTCCTGCAAGCGGCGGCAGGGCGGCGCCGGCTCGACGATCGCGGTCGACCTGCCGGGCCGCGAGCTGCGCAGTTTCGAAGCCGGTGGCGATGAAGGCGCCGGTACAAGCTGCACCGCTCGCGGCGGCGATCGACGCCTCGATCAACGCCTCGGCCGAGGCTCGCCCTTCGAGGATTTCGCGGTGAGCAGCCAACAGGTCGTGGATCATCGCGATGGCTATAATCCAAGGCTTTGCCCGGGCGGCTTTATCGGCCGCCCAACTCGCGAACCGGCTCATTCCAGGTGCCGCAACGAACGGATCCGAAGGGACTCAGACGTTGCGATTCGAGCCGGATTCTAGAACTAACCTTTGGATACTCAATGACGATCACGATGCGTGAAATGCTGGAAGCCGGCGTCCATTTCGGACACCAGACCCGCTTCTGGAACCCGAAGATGGCCCCGTATATCTACGGCCACCGGAACAAGATACACATCATCAACCTCGAGAAGACGCAGCCGCTCTTCGACGATGCGATGAAGTTCGTACGCCAGCTGGCGGCGCGCCGCGGCACCATCCTCATGATCGGCACGAAGCGCCAGGCGCGCGACGTGATCGCCATGGAAGCCAAGCGCTGCGGCATGCCTTATGTCGACCAGCGCTGGCTCGGCGGCATGCTCACCAACTTCAAGACCGTCAAGGGCTCGCTGAAGCGCCTGAAGGACATGAAGGCGCAGGTCGAAGCTGGCACCGAAATCCGCATCAAGAAGGAAGCGCTGATGTTCGAGCGCGAACAGGCCAAGCTCGAAAAGGACATTGGCGGCATCCAGGATATGAACGCGCTGCCCGACGCGATGTTCGTGATCGACGTCGGCTTCCACAAGATCGCGATCCTCGAGGCCAAGAAGCTCGGCATTCCGATCATCGGCATCGTCGACTCAAACCACTCGCCGATCGGCATCGACTACGTGATCCCCGGCAACGACGACTCGTCGAAGGCCGTGGCGCTCTACGCCAAGGCCGTCGCCGACGCGGTGATCGAAGGCAAAGCCAACGCCCACAACGACGTCCCTCAGGTGGCGGCCAAAGGCGACGAGTTCGTCGAAGTGAACGAAGCCGCGGCCTGACCGGCCCGCGCGGGTTCGTCTCGCGCTCCGTGACCACCTGTCATCCTTAGCGAAGCGAAGGATCTCGACCTTCGTCGTCTGAGGTCACTCGCTGCGCTCAGAACGACCGTAATCGAGGAAAACCACGAATGACCACGATCACCGCAAGCATGGTCGGCGCGCTGCGCGCCAAGACCGACGCGCCGATGATGGAGTGCAAGAAGGCGCTGACCGAGGCCGACGGCGACATGGAGCGGGCCGAAGAGCTGCTTCGCGTCAAGCTCGGCAGCAAGGCCGGCAAGGCGGCTTCGCGGATCGCCGCTGAAGGCGTCGTCGCCGCGTCGATCGACGGCACCACGGGTGCGCTGATCGAAGTCAACTGCGAAACCGACTTCGTCACCAAGAACGACGCCTTCCTGGCCTTCGCCAATGCCCTCGCCGGCATCGTTGCCCAGAACGCACCGGCCGACGTGGTGGCGCTCGCCGCGTTGCCGCTCAGCCTCGAAGGCTTCGGCCCGACGGTCGAAGACGTCAGGAAGGGCCTGATCGGCAAGATCGGCGAGAACATGTCGATCCGCCGCTTCCAGCGCTATGCCGAGGGCAGCCGCTTGGCGAGCTATTTGCATGGCACACGAATCGGCGTGCTGGTCCAGTTCGAAGGCGACGAAGTCGCTGCGAAAGACGTCGCCATGCACGTCGCGGCGATGAAGCCGAAGGCGCTGACCACGGCCGATGTGGCCCAGTCGCTCGTGGACGCTGAGCGCTCGATCGCAAGCCAGCGCGCCGCCGAAGACGCGCTCGAGGCCCAAGCCGCCGGCAAGCCGGTGCAGTCGCCGGAGATCGTTGTCAAGCGCGTCGAAGGCTCGGTGGCCAAGTTCCTGAAGGAGGTCAGCCTGCACAACCAGTCCTTCGTCAAGAACGACAAGCAGACCGTCGAGCAGATGCTGAAGGAGAAGGCGACCCGCATCCATGCATTTACGCTCTATGTCGTGGGCGAGGGCATCGAGAAGAAGACCGGCGACTTTGCGGCCGAGGTCGCGGCTCAAGTGGCGGCCGCCAAGAACGCCTGACCGGCGAGCGCCCGGTAGCACCACCCGCCGCGGCTAGACTCCACCCGGCCCGAAGAAGCACAACCAGAGGAGACGAGACGCATGGCCGCGTACAAGCGAATCCTGCTCAAGCTTTCGGGCGAAGCCTTGATGGGCGATGACGCGTACGGCATCAACCGCGCCACCATCGTGCGCATCGTCCGCGAGGTCCAGGAGGTGATGCAGCTCGGTTGCGAACTCGCTGTCGTGATCGGCGGCGGCAACATCTTTCGCGGTGTGGCCGGCGGCTCGGTCGGCATGGACCGTGCCACTGCCGACTACATGGGCATGCTGGCGACGGTGATGAACGCGCTGGCGCTGGCCGACACGATGCGCCAGGAGGGCATGGTCGCGCGGGTGATGTCGGCGATCGCGATCGAGCAGGTAGTCGAGCCCTACATCCGGCCGAAGGCGCTGCAGTACCTCGAAGAGGGCAAGGTCGTGATCTTCGCCGCCGGCACCGGCAATCCTTTCTTCACGACCGATACGGCAGCGGCCCTGCGCGGTGCTGAGATCGGCGCCCAGATCGTCTTGAAGGCGACCAAGGTGGACGGCGTCTACAGCGCCGACCCGAAGAAGGACCCGACCGCGACGCGCTATTCGCGGATCACCTTCGACGAGGCGATCATCAAGAACCTGCAGGTGCTCGACGCCACCGCGTTCGCACTGTGCCGCGATCAGAAACTGCCGATCCGCGTCTTCAGCATCTTCAAGTCGGGCGCCCTGAAACGGGTGGTCATGGGGGAAGACGAGGGCACCCTCGTTCACGTGTGAGGATTCCGAGATGACCATCGCTGAGATCAAGACGACGGCCGAGCAGAAGATGGCCCGGTCGCTCGAATCGTTCAGAAACGAGCTGCAGAAGATCAGGACCGGCCGCGCCCACCCGGGCATCCTCGATCAGGTCCAGGTCGACTATTACGGCTCGCAAGTTCCGATCAGCCAGGTCGCCAACGTGACGCTCCTCGACGCGCGCACGATCAGCGTCCAGCCATGGGAAAAGGGCATGGGTCCGAAGCTCGAAAAGGCGATCCGCGAGTCTGGCCTTGGCCTGAATCCGTCGTCGCAAGGCGACCTCCTCCGCATTCCGATGCCGGCCCTCACCGAAGAGCGCCGCCGCGATCTGACCAAGGTGGTCCGCCACGTCAGCGAGGAGGCCAAGATTGCCGTTCGCAACCTGCGTCGCGATGCCAACGATCATGCCAAGCGGCTGACCAAGGCGAAGGAAATTTCCGAAGACGACGAGCGCCGCTCACTCGACGAGCTGCAGAAGCTCACTGACCGCACGATCGCCGAAATCGAGCGCTTGAACACGGCCAAGGAAGCCGAGATCATGGCGGTGTGATGAGCAACCTCGCCGAGGCGGTGCCCGCCATTCCGCGCCACGTCGCCATCGTCATGGATGGCAACGGCCGCTGGGCCAAGAAGCGCCGCATGCCGCGCCTTTTCGGCCACAAACAAGGCGTCGACGCGCTGGTTCGCACCATCGATGCCTGCGCCGACCGCGGCATCCAGTACCTGACGGTGTTCGCTTTCTCGTCCGAGAACTGGAAGCGGCCCAGCGAAGAGGTCTCGAGCCTGATGGGCCTCGTGCTCGTCGCCGTTTCCAAGTACCTCGCCAAGCTGGCCGGCAACGGCGTTCGCGTGCGCATCGTCGGCGACCGTACGCAGGTCTCCGAGAAGCTGCGCCAGGCCTGGCAAGACGCGGAAGACAGCACCCGGCACAACACGCGCATCCATCTGTCAGTGGCGTTCAACTACGGCGGCCGCTGGGACATCGTGCAGGCTTGTCGACAGGCGATGGCGGCGGGAGTCGCGGCGCATGAGCTCGACGAGCGCACGCTCAACAGCTACATGGCGCTCAGCTATGCACCCGATCCCGACCTCTTCATCCGCACTGGCGGCGAGCTTCGGATCAGCAATTTCCTGCTCTGGCAGGTGGCTTATTCGGAGCTCGTGTTCACCGAGTGCCTGTGGCCCGAGTTCGGCACCGAAGAGCTCGACGCCGCGCTGGCGCAATACGCGCGCCGCGAACGACGCTTCGGCGCCGTTGCCAGCTCGCCCGAGCTGGTGTCGAGCGCAACCTAGGGGTGCGGCCGTGTTGAGGCAGCGCATCGCGACGGCAATCGTGCTGCTGGCGTTTCTTCTTCCGGCGCTGGTCGTCTCGACTGCGTGGCCCTTCGCGCTTCTCACCTTGCTGGCGGTGTCGGCAGCCGGCTGGGAGTGGGCCCGCCTGAACCAGGCCGGCGCCTGGGCGGTGCCGCTGGGCGTGCTGCTCGGCGCTGCCTGCGCACTCGCGCTCTACATCGGCTGGGCAACCTCGGCGCCGCGGCTGGCGTGGTGGCTGGCGACGCTGGCCTGGGTCCTGGGCGGTACCTGGGCACTGCGCGGCGGTGTCGCCGGTTGGCCGCGCGTGCCGCGCGCGGTTCGATGCGGCCTCGGCCTGCTGGCTCTGTGGACCGCGTGGCTCGCCTTCACCAACGCCAGAGCCGGCGGCCTCAATTTCATCCTTTCGATCTTCTGCCTGGTTTGGGCCGCAGACGTATTCGCCTATTTCGGCGGCCGTGCGTTCGGCAAGAAAAAGCTGGCACCGGCGATTAGCCCGGGCAAGAGCTGGGAAGGTGTCTGGAGCGGGATGTCGGGTGCGCTCGTCGTCGCAGCCATCTGGCTCACGGTCGACGCCCACTTCCTTACCGGCTCGGCCAGCGTCTACACGGCGATCTCGGCCCAGCTCGGCCTCGCTGGCCTGGTGCTCGTGGTCGTGTTCCTGGTGGCGATGAGCGTCGTCGGCGATCTGTTCGAGTCGCTCGTCAAACGCAGCGCCGGTGCCAAGGACAGCAGCGCTCTGTTGCCGGGCCATGGTGGCGTGCTCGACCGGATCGATGCCTTGCTGCCGGTGTTTCCGATCGCCCTCGCACTGGCGTGGCGATGAGCGCGGCCGCTGCGG
>JAYTYH010000573.1:0-2248 GCA_043742485.1 Rhizobacter sp. | reverse complement strand
CTGCTCCGCCCCGAGCGGGTGCAGGAAGGCGAAGGTCGACAGCCGCATCGCTCTCTCGAAGGCAGCCCGGGCGTCAGACCCAGGGCAGCGAGTAGGTCTTGATGTTGGTGAAGCTCTTGACGGCTTCCTGCACGCCTTCCTTGTAGCCCAGGCCGGAATCCTTGATGCCGCCGAAGGGCGTGAGCTCGAGCCGGTAGCCCGGCACCTCGCGCACATTGACCGAGCCGACTTCGAGCTCGGAAACGAAGCGCGAGATGTAGTCGAGCCGGTTCGTGCACACCGCCGACGACAGGCCGTAGGCGGTGGAGTTGGAGAGGCGGATGGCGTCGTCGATGGTGTCGAAGCGGATCACCGGCGAGACCGGGCCGAAGGTTTCGTGCAGCGCCAGCGGCATGTCCTGCGTGACGTGGTCGACAACGGTCGGCGCGTAAAGCGCGCCGCGCCGCAGGTTGCCGGCGAGCACCTTGGCGCCGCGCGAGACGGCCTCGTTGACCTTGTCTTCGCAGTAGCGCGCCGCCGCTTCGTCGACGACGGTGCCCATGTCGAGGCCGGCGTCCATCGGGTCGCCGTAGGACCAGGCCTTGGTTTTGGCGACCAGCAGCTCGACGAAGCGATCGGCCACCGACCGCTGCACCAGCATGCGCTTGACGGCGGTGCATCGCTGGCCGGAGTTTTTGTACGAGCCGGCCGCGGCCAGGGTCGCCGCCTCCTCGAGATCGGCGTCTTCCATGACGATGATCGGATCGTTGCCGCCGAGCTCGAGCACCATGCGCCGGTAGCCCGCCTTCGAGGCGATGTACTTGCCGATGGCGACCCCGCCGGTGAAGGTGACCAGGTCGGCATGCTCGTTGGTGATGAGCTCGTCGGCGATCTCTTTCGGATCGCCGGTAACCACTTGGTACATCTCCGGCGGCAGGCCGGCTTCGTAGAGGATGTCGGCCAGCACGATCGCCGAGAACGGCACCTTCTCGGAAGGCTTGAGCACCATCCGGTTGTTGGTGACGATCGCGGGCACGACCTTGTGCGCGACCTGGTTCATCGGGTGGTTGAACGGCGTGATCGCGCTGATGACGCCGAGCAGCGGATCACGCTGCGTGTAGACGCGCCGCTTCTTGCCGTGCGGCGTGAGGTCGCACGAGAAGATCTGGCCGTCGTCCTTCAGGCATTCGCCGGCGCCGAACAGCAGCACGTCGCTGACGCGGCCGATCTCGTAGAGCGAGTCTTTCTTGCAGAGGCCGCTCTCGGCGGTGATCAGGTCGGAGAGCTCGGCCGTGCGGGTGCGCACGATCGCGGCGGCCTTGTTGAGCACGGCGGCGCGGTCGAAGCGCGTCAGCTTCGACTTGAAGGCCCTGGCGATGGCGAAGGCGCGCTTGATGTCCTCCACGCTCGCCTTCGGCACGGTGCCGATGAGCTTTTCGGTGTAGGGGTTGAAGACCTCGATGACGCGGTCGCGATGAACCTGTTCGCCGCCGATCCGCATCGCCTCGCGTCGCAATTCCCTGGCATTCATGCTTGTGCTCCCGTGGTGGTGGTACCGGCAAAGACGCCGATGAAATTCTTGCCGCGAACGCCGTCCAGGGCGCTGGCGATCATGCGCGCCGACTCGGCGTCCGACACGCCGTAGCTCTCGAACCGCGTGCTGACGCCGAGGCCTTCTAGAAAGTCGTGCAGGAAAGCCGGAGCCTGCGCCAGCGGCACGTCGAACACGCGCGCCAGCACGGCGTCGCGGCCGGCGTCGGCGCCGATCGCGCGCTGCAGCACCATGCCGAGCGTGAACGAGCAGGCGATGCCGTGCGGCAGGCCGTGATGCATGGTCATGTCGTAGGAGATCGAGTGGGCCAGGGCGGTGCGCGTGTTCGAGAACGCCAGGCCGGCGGTCAGTGCCGCCAGCGCCATGCGGCTGCGCAGCTCGACATCGCCCAGGTTCTTCATCAGCTTCGGCAGCGTCGCCAGCACGACGCGCGCGGCGGTGACGGCGTGCTGGTCGGAGACCGGATTGGCGTTGATGTTCCAGATCGACTCGAGCGCGTGCGAGAGCGCGTCGAGGCCGGCCGCCAGGGTCGGGCCGGCCGGCAGCGAGAGCACCAGCTCGGGGTCGACGAAGGCGGCCTCGGGCCAGGTCTCGGGCAGGTGCAGCGAATACTTCTTGCCGGCGGCGCGGTGCCAGATCGTCGCCCAGCCCGTGACCTCGCTGCCAGTGCCCGAGGTCGTCGGCACCGCGATCAGCGACTTGACGCGGTGCGGCCGG
>JAYTYH010000572.1:0-2728 GCA_043742485.1 Rhizobacter sp. | reverse complement strand
CGGCATGGCGATGATGAAGGAAATGCACGGCATGCAAGGCATGCAGGGCATGGGTGCCACGGGCGGCATGGCTGGCATGGGCGACGGCAAAGCGATGCCGGCCGACATGGCAAAGCGCCATCAGATGATGACTGACCACATGGCCATGATGCAGATGATGATGGACATGATGGCGGACCGGATGCCCCCCGCGCCGGCCACCAAGTAAGGGGCGCCGTCACGAGCATCACACCCGACATCGTCCCTGCGCCGTCCGCCTCCGGACGCGATCGCTGGCGGGATGCCGATCGAAATCGCGCAGCAAAACCTCGGGCACGCGTCGCTGGCCACGACGACCGTCTTCGCCACGACCGAGAAGCGCCGATGGATGAAAGCCGTGGAGACGTTTTGGGCAACGGGCCGAGCCGTAGAGAAGGGCGAGTGAACAAAACCGTGGCGGCTCGGCGGCGCCCCGATGGGTTCCTGCACATCGAGGATCGCAATCGCCGTGCAGGCGCGGGCATGGATCCTGCAGGTACACCTGCAGGTATACCAAGCCCGCATCCCTGCACCACCTTGTCGCATGAACGACTCCCGACTGCTCACGCTCGGCGACTGGTCCGACGCCTATGCGACGGGAGTCACGCCTACTGAAATGCTCTTGGCGCGACGGCGCCGCTTGCAGGCCGAGAGCCCGGCCGAGCTGTGGATTTCGCGCGCCGACGAGGTCAGCATCAAAACGCAGCTCGACGCGCTTGCAGCACGCGCGGCGAGTTTTGACGACGCCGAGTCGCGGCATCGGGCCATGCCGCTCTACGGTGTGCCATTCGCGGCCAAGGACAACATCGACGTCGCCGGCTTCGCCACTACGGCGGCGTGCCCGGCGTTCCTCTATGCGCCGGACCGGCACGCGAGCGCCGTCGACCGTCTGGTGCGGGCGGGCGCCATCTGCGTCGGCAAGACCAACCTCGATCAGTTTGCGACCGGCCTCGTCGGCGCACGTTCTCCGTACGGCCGGCCAAGCAGCGCCTTCGACCGCGAGCGCATCAGCGGCGGCTCGAGCTCCGGCTCGGCGGTCGCCGTGGCGCGCGGCGATGTCGCCTTCGCCCTCGGCACCGACACGGCGGGCTCCGGGCGCGTGCCGGCGGGCTTCAATCAGATCGTCGGGCTGAAGCCGACGCCAGGCCGCGTCGGCAGTGTCGGCCTGGTGCCAGCCTGCCGCAGCATCGACTGCGTCTCCATCTTCGCCCTCACCGTGGCGGACGCGGCCCTTGTGCTGTCCGTGGTCGAAGGCGCCGAGCCGCTCGACCCATACAGCAACTTCGTGCCGGGCCCGGCACGGCTGCCGGAGCAGATGCGGGTCGCCGTCCCGTCGCATCCGGTGTTCATGGGCGACGCTGGCTACGGGCCTGCCTTCGACAATGCCGTCGCGCATCTGCGCTCGCTCGGTCACGAGGTGGTGCCGATCGATTTAGCGCCGCTGCAGGCCGTCGGCGCTCTGCTCTACGAGGGTCCGTGGGTGGCGGAGCGCCACGCCGTCGTCGAGTCTCTGCTTGCGCGTGACCCGGCGGCCTTTGATCCCGCGGTGCGCGCCGTGATCGAGGCCGCGCGCGGCTTCAGCGCCACCGACGCCTTTCGCGGCCACTACCGCTTGCGCGAGGCGCAGCGCGCGGCGCAAGTCCAGTGGAGCACGTTCGACCTGCTCATGGTGCCGACGGCGCCGGGCCATCCGCGTCACGCCGAGATCGACGCCGAGCCGCTGAGCGTCAACGCGCAGCTCGGTACCTACACCAACTTCGTCAACCTGCTGGGGTGGTGCGCACTCGCCCTGCCGGCCGGCACCGCCGCGCGCGGTCTGCCCTTCGGCGTCACCTTCATCGCGCCGGCCGCAGCCGACGCCGCGCTCGCCCGCTTCGGCGTCGAGTGGCAGTCGAGCCTCGACCTGCCACTCGGCGCGACCGGCGAGACGCGGCCGGCCCGCGCCGACCTGGAGCTTGCGCCCGAGCGGGCCGGCGCGACCGGCGCGCGCTGGCCGACAAGCGAGCCGACGTTGCCGCTGGTGGTGGTCGGCGCCCACCTGAGCGGCCTGCCGCTGAACGGCCAGCTGCGCGAGCGCGGCGCCACCCTGAACCGGAGCACGCGCACCGCGGCTGCCTACAGGCTCTATGCCTTGCCGGGCACGGTGCCGCCCAAGCCGGGAATGTTGCGCGTGGCAGAAGGCGGCGCCGCCATCGAGGTCGAGCTATGGGACATGCCGACGGCTTCGCTGGGATCGTTCCTGGCTCTCGTGCCGGCACCGCTGGGGCTCGGCAGCGTCGAGCTCGCCGACGGCAACCTGGCGCAGGGCTTCCTGTGCGAGGCCCATGCGCTCGCCGCTGCCGACGACATCACTTCATACGGCGGATGGCGGGCCTACCTGGCCCACCGGAGCGCCTTCGCGGAGACAGAGCGCGAGACGGCGCAGGAAGCGCTGTCCTGTCCCGTGACAAGCTGATTCAACGAAGGCAACCATGACCCGCTCAATGCTCCGTCCGTCCGGACCTGTCGCGCAGTCTCTTGATCCCGACCGGCGCCGTCGGGCGCTGATCAGCGCCGTCGCTGCCGGCGTTGCCGTCGCCACGCTCGGCGCGCCACGCATCGCGCACGCCCAGGGCGCTCCGAAAATCCGCATCGGCTTCTGGCCGGTCGCGGCCGGCCTGCCGTTCTTCGCTGCCGTCGAGCGTGGCTACTTCAAGGAAGCCGGGCTGGA
>JAYTYH010000571.1:0-4133 GCA_043742485.1 Rhizobacter sp. | reverse complement strand
CGCTCGTTCTCGGCCCGTGGCGAGCTCGGCGGCCTGTCGCGCGCCACCGCCGCCGCGATCGACTGCTTCGATGCCGCCGGCTTCGATCGCGTCATCGTCGAGACCGTCGGCACCGGCCAGTCGGAGACGCGCATCGTCGCGCTCGCGGACAGCCGCATTGTCGTCTGCCCGCCGGGTCTCGGCGACGACGTGCAGGCGATCAAGGCCGGCACGCTCGAGATCGCCGACGTGCTCGCGGTCAGCAAGGGCGACCTGCCACTGGCCGAACAGACGGCGCGCGAGATGCGCGAGATGCTGACGCTGCGGCGCCGGGCCGGCGCCGGCGAATGGAAGCCGCGCGTCCTCGTCGTCAGTGCCCTTGCCGGCAAGGGCATCGACGAGCTGATGGCCGCGCTCGATGCGCATCACGCAGCGGTCGGGCACGGCCGGCGGCGAGACAAGGCCGATACGGATGCAAAGGCGATGGCGATGGCGATCACGACCGCCAAAGCGCCAGCATCGTCGAACGACTGGACCGAGCGCCTTCGCGCGCTGGCCGCCAGGGACGGCTTGTGCCGCACGCTCGGCATCGAGGTCACCGCGGGCGGCCCGGGCTCGGCGGAGGTCACGATGACCATCGACGCGCGCCATCTCAACTTCAACGGCAGCGGCCACGGCGGCGCCCTCTTCTCGCTCGCCGACTCGGCCTTTGGCCTGGCCTCCAACTCGCACGGGCCGGTGGCCGCCGGCATCGACGCGCACATCACCTTCCAGGCCGCCGTGCACGCTGGCGACGTGCTCTCGGCACGCGCTGCCGAAGTGCAGCGCAGCCGACGCATCGGCGTCTATCGCATCGATGTCGTGCGGCTGGAACCGGCCGGCGACGAGTCCTTGATCTGCTGCTTCACCGGCACGGTCTACGTGAAGTCTTAAAGGGTCGAAGCTTCGAAGAGGAAGGGATACACCCGAGGGGAATCACCCGTACTTTGTCGTCGGAACGACAACGCGGCGTCAAATTCTTTCTACAGTGGCCGTTCCGTGAAGACCACCTTCCCCCGCCTCCTGCTCGACCATGCTGCAAGCCGCCCGAATGCGGCGGCGCTGCGTGAGAAGGAATACGGCATCTGGCAGACGCTGACGTGGCGCGGCCTCGCCGCGCTTGTCGAGGCGATGGCCTGCGGCCTCGCCGAGGCCGGTCTGAAGCGCGGCGAGCACATCGTTGTCATCGGCGAGAACCGACCGCGGCTCTATGCCGCGATGCTGGCTGCGCAGTCCATCGGCGCCATTCCCGTGCCGCTGTACCAGGACGCCGCCGCGGCCGAGTTCGTGTTCCCGATCCGCAATGCCGAAGTCGCCTTCGCCGTCGCCGAAGACCAGGAACAGGTCGACAAACTGCTAGAAGTGCGTCGCGATTTCCCGCAGCTCGCGCACATCTGGTTCGACGACGCCCGCGGCCTGCGCAACTACGACGAGCCCGGCCTGGCTTCGCTCGACTCGTTGCTCGAAGCCGGCCTCGTCAATGCTCGCGGGCGGCCCGGCTTCTTCGCGGCCCAGGTCGCGAAGATCTGTCCCGACGACACCGCGGCAATGTTCTTCACCTCGGGCACGACCGGCAACGCCAAGGGTGTTGTCCACTCGCACGACACGCTGATCGACCGCGCCCGCGCCGGCGCCACCTTCGACAACCTTACCGCCAGCGACGAAGTGCTGGCCTACCTGCCGCCGGCCTGGATCGGCCAGAACATCTTCTCGTATGCGCAGTGGCTGGTGTGCGGCTACGTCGTCAACTGCCCGGAGTCGGCGAGCACGGTCACGCTCGATCTGAAGGAGATCGGCCCGACCTACTACTTCGCACCGCCACGCGTCTTCGAGGGCTTGCTGACGAGCGTCACCATCCGCATGGAAGACGCCTCGGCGCCAAAACGCTGGCTGTACCAGCGCTGCATGGCGCTGGCACGCCGCGTCGGCCCGGCGCGGATGGACGGCAAGCGGCTCGGCCTCGTCGATCGCCTTGCCTATGCGATCGGCAACGCGCTCGTCTACGCGCCACTGCGCAACACGCTCGGTTTTTCACGCGTGCGCGTCGCCTACACCGCGGGCGAGGCAATCGGCCCCGACCTCTTCACCTTCTATCGCTCGATCGGCATCAACCTGAAGCAGCTCTACGGCTCGACCGAGACCGCCGTCTTCGTGTGCCTGCAGCCCGACCACGAAGTCCGTGCCGACACCGTCGGCGTGCCGATCGAAGGCGTCGAGATCAAGGTCAGCGACTCGGGCGAGGTGCTGGTGCGCTCGCCCGGCCTGCTCAAGGGCTACTACAAGGACCCGGCCGCCACGGCCGAGGTGCTTTCCGCCGACGGCTGGTACCGCACCGGCGACGCCGGCTTCATGGACGCTGCCGGCCATCTGCGCATCATCGACCGCGCCAAAGACGTCGGCCGCCTCGTCGGCGGCGCCAACGACGGCGCCCTGTTCGCGCCCAAGTACGTCGAGAACAAGCTGAAGTTCTTTCCGTACATCAAGGAGGCGGTGGTCTTCGGCGACGGCCGCGAGAAAGTCTGCGCCTTCGTCAACATCGACATCGAGGCCGTCGGCAACTGGGCCGAAAAGCGCAACCTGCCGTATGGCAGCTACGCCGATCTGGCGCAAAAGCCCGAGGTGCTCGAGCTCGTGCGCGACTGCGTCGACAAGGTCAACGCCGACCTCGCCGTCGACGAGAAACTCGCGGGCAGCCAGATCAGCCGCTTCCTGGTGCTGCACAAGGAGCTCGACGCCGACGACGGCGAGCTCACGCGCACGCGCAAGGTCCGCCGCGGCTTCATCAGCGAGCGCTACGGCGAGCTCGTCGCCGCGCTCTACGGCGGCGAGACGCATCGCTACATCGAGACCGAAGTGCGCTTCGAAGACGGCCGCACCGGCTGCGTCGCCGCCGACCTGAAGATCGTCGACGCGAAGACGTTCCCGATGGCGCGCCGCGCTGCATGAGCCGACGGGCCGCTGCCGAGGCGAACGCCGCCGCGCGCAGGGCGAAGGCACTTCAATGAGCCGCAGCCGCATCGGCGACGTCGTTCTCGACGTCCGGCAGATCAGCCTCGCCTTCGGCGGCGTCAAGGCGCTCACGGACATCAGCTTCGACGTTCGCGAGCACGAGATCCGCGCCATCATCGGCCCCAACGGCGCCGGCAAGAGCTCGATGCTCAACTGCATCAACGGCGTGTATCAGCCGCAGCAGGGCTCGATCAGCCTGCGCGGCAAGACCTTCAGGCACATGAACTCACGTCAGGTCGCCGAGATGGGCGTGGCGCGCACCTTCCAGAACCTGGCGCTCTTCAAGGGCATGAGCGTGCTCGACAACATCATGGCCGGCCGCAACCTGAAGATGAAGACCAACATCTTCCAGCAAGCCATCCGCTGGGGCGCCGCCGAGCGTGAGGAAACAGCGCAGCGCCGCATCGTCGAAGGGATCATCGATTTCCTCGAGATCCAGCCCTACCGCAAGACACCCGTCGGCAAGATGCCCTATGGCCTGCAGAAGCGTGTCGACCTCGGCAGGGCGCTGGCGATGGAGCCGCAGGTGCTGCTGCTCGACGAGCCGATGGCCGGCATGAACGTCGAGGAAAAGCAGGACATGAGCCGCTTCATCCTCGACGTCAACGACGAGTTCGGCACCACCATCGTGCTCATCGAGCACGACATGGGCGTGGTCATGGACATCTCCGACCGCGTCGTCGTGCTCGACTACGGCAGGAAGATCGGCGACGGCACGCCCGACGAGGTGCGCGCCAACGACGACGTCATCAGCGCCTACCTCGGTACTTCACACTGAGCGCGGCAACAGCCATGGCCTTTTTCCTCGAAACCCTCTTCGGCGGCCTGATGGTGGGCATGCTGTATTCGCTCATCGCGCTCGGCTTCGTGCTCATCTACAAGGCCAGCGGGGTGTTCAACTTCGCGCAAGGCGCGATGGTGCTGTTCGCCGCGCTCGCGATGGCGCGCTTCTACGAGTGGATCCCGAAGTGGCTCGGCTTCGACAACAAGCTTCTCGCCAACGTGCTGGCCTTCACCGCGGCCGTGCTCGTGATGGTCTGCGTGGCCTGGGTGATCGAGCGGCTGGTGCTGCGCTACCTCGTGAACCAGGAGCACATCACGCTGCT
>JAYTYH010000570.1:0-10217 GCA_043742485.1 Rhizobacter sp. | reverse complement strand
CCATCGCCAGCAGGTTGTGGCAGGCGGTGACGCCGGAGCCGCACGAGTGGATCACCCCGGTCGGCGCACGGCCGCCGAGCAGCGCGGCGAATTCGCCCTGCAGCGCCGCGGCCGGTTTGAAGCGGCCGGCATCGTCGAGATTGGCGCGGTGAAATCGGTTCAGGGCGCCGGGGATGTGGCCGGCGACCTTGTCGATCGGCTCGCTGTCGCCGCGAAAGCGCTCGGGCGAGCGCGCGTCGAGCAGGGCGACGCCGGCATCGCGACTGGCGACGCCCGCCGCATCGACCGAGCCGACGAGCGACGGACGTTCGGGGTAGGCAGGCTGCGCCTGGCGCTGCGCAACGCTGGCGTCGATGGCGCCGCCGTGATCGCGCCATGCGGCGATGCCGCCGTCGAGCACCGCGACGGCGTCGTGGCCGAGCCACTTCAGCATCCACCAGAAGCGCGCCGCGTAGGGGCCACCCTGGCCGTCGAGCGCGACCACCTGCGTCGCCGGGCCGATGCCGAGGCCGCCGACGGTGCGCGCAAAGGCGGCGCGATCGGGCAAGGGATGGCGGCCGTTGCCGCCGGTCTTGGCGCTGCACAGGTCGTTGTCGAGGTGCACGTAGAGCGAGCCGGCGACGTGCGATTCGGCGTAGCGCTGCGCGCCTGCAGCGGTGTCGGCGAGGTCGAAGCTGAGGTCGACGACGACCGGCGACGCCCCCGAAGACTGCAGCGCCGCGAGCTCGGCGGCGGTGATCAGCGTCGTATAGACAGGTGGTTTCATGCGGTGTTCGGCGGGTCGGCGAGGCTGGCGACGGCAGGCTCGCGGCTGCGCGACCTGAGCAGTGTCGCCGACAGGCCGGCGGCGACGATGAGCAGCATGCCGGCGACGGCGAGCGGCGTCACCTTGTCGCCGAACAGCAGCACGCCGTAAGCGAACGAGAACGCGATGCCGAGGTACTGCAGGCTGGCGTTGACGAGCGGCCGGCCAGTGCTGTAGGCCCGCGTGATCATGAGCTGCGCCGTCGTGGCGAGCACGCCGACGGCGAGCAGCAGGAGGGCGCCGCGCAGGCTGTGGCCATGGACGCCGGCGAACGCCATCACGCCAGCGCCAGCGACGATGCCGGCCACCGAGAAGTAGAAGACGATCCTGTACTCCGGCTCGCCGATACGCCCGAGCGCAGTGACCTGCAGGTAGGCAGTGGCAGCGATGACGCCGCTGATGAGGCCCATCAGCCCGTGCCAGAGCTGCTGCTCTGCGATCGTCGGCCGCAGGATGAGGGCGACGCCGGCGAAGCCCGCGAGCACGGTGGCGACGAGCCGGCCGTCGACGCGCGAGGTGCCGAGCGCCACCGCGCCGCCGAGGAGAAACAGGGCCATCCACACCGACGACATGTAGTTCAGCGTCATCGCCGTCGCGAGCGGCAGGTTGCCGATCGCGTAGAACCAGAGCACGAGTGCCGTAACGCCGGAGAGGCTGCGCCAGAAGTGCATCGCCGGCACGGTCGTGGCCAGCGTGCCGCGCCGGGCACGCGCGAACGCGAACATCAGGATGGCGCCGGTGACGCTGCGATAGAACGCGATCTCGCCGGCGTTGTAGTCGACCGAGGCCAGCTTGACGCAAACGCCCATCGTCGCGAACAGCAGCGACGCGATGACGATGAGCCAGGGCGCCGGGATGGCGCCGAGCCGCGCCGCGTACCGGCTCACCGGGCGCGCTGCATCTCTCTCGCGTACCACTCGTGGAACTGCTGCATGCCGTCTTCCATCGGGCTCTGGTAGGGCCCCACGTCGTCGTCGCCGCGCTCCATGAGGGCGCGCCGGCCGGCATCCATGCGCAGGGCGATTTCGTCGTCCTCGCCGCAGGTTTCCCAGTAGGCGGCTTGCTCGGCCTCGACGAACTCGCGCTCGAAGGCGTGGATGTCCTCGGGGTAGTAGAACTCGACGACGTTCAAGGTCTTCTGCGGGCCGCGCGGATGCAGCGTCGAGACGACGAGCACGTGCGGGTACCACTCGACCATCGTCGCCGGGTAGCAGGTGAGCCAGATGGCGCCGTGGCGCGGCACCGGGTCGGCGAAGCGGCCCTCGCGGTAGGCGAGCACGGCGTCGTGCCACTTGCGGTAGGCCGGCGAGCCGGGCTTGGCGAGCTCGTTCTTCGGGCCGACCGTCTGCACCGAGTGATGCGGCCCGAACTCCCAGCGCAGGTCGTCGCAGCTCACGAAGCCGCCGAGGCCCGGATGCGCCGGCGCGACGTGGTAGTCCTCGAGGTAGACCTCGATGAATGTCTTCCAGTTGTAGTCGCACTCGTGGTGGTGGACGCTGTCGAAGGTGTAGCCGCTGAAGTCGAGGTCGGCAGCGGGGCCGATGCCCGACAGCTCGGCGGCGATGTCGCGGCCGGCACCGTCGCCGCGCGGCGTCTCGAAGGCCATGCCGTTCCAGGACTGCAACGGATAGCTGGCGAGGCCGCGGCAGGGGTCGTCGTCGAAGTGCGGGGCGCCGATGAGCTCGCCCTGCAGGTCGTAGGTCCAGCGATGCAGCGGGCAGACGATGTTGGCGCCGGTCTGGCCGCGGCCGCGCAGCATGATCGCCTGGCGATGGCGGCACACGTTGGAGAGCAGCTTGACGCCCTCGGGCGTTCGCACCAGGGCGCGGCCTTCGCCCTCCTGCGCCAACGTCTGGAAGTCGCCGATCGCCGGCACCGCGAGTTCGTGGCCCACGTAACGCGGCGCCCGGCCGAACAGCACCGCTTTCTCGCGAGCGAAGCAGTCCGGATCGAAATAGCTCGCGACCGGAAGTTGCGTGTCGGCAGGCGCCAGGGTAAGGGGCGTGACGCGCGGGTCGGACATGGCCCCGGTTCCTTCAGAAGTCAGTCTCGAGCGCCGGCAGGCGCGGATCACGGTGGCAATCGGTTGGCCACAGCCGTGACATGCGGGGCCGCAGTCTAACTGCCGGCCCGGGTCGGCCGAACTTGGTGCGGAAGGCCCGGACAGGCGCCTGTACGCCAGGGAGATGGGGCCCGGCCCGCTGACTACAATCGAAACTTTCCCCTGCGCGAATGACGACTGAACTCCCTCCCGGCCCGACCGCGCAGGCACCTGCGAACTACGAAGCGGCCTTGATGGAACTCGAGGCCCTGGTTGCCGCCATGGAAGGCGGCCAGTTGCCGCTCGAAGGCCTGCTGACCAGCTACCGCCGCGGCGCCGAACTGCTGCAGTTCTGTCGCACCAGGCTCGAGGCCGTCGAACAACAGGTCCGCGTCCTCGACGACGGCCAGCTGAAAGCCTGGTCGGCATGAAGAGAGATCTCTTCGACACCTGGTCGATGAGCGAGCTCGATGCGGTCGAGTCTGCGCTCGATGCCTGGGTGCCTGCCAACGTGCCGGCCGGGCTCGGCGAGGCGATGCGCTACGGCGTGCTCGACGGCGGCAAGCGGCTGCGGCCCCTGCTGGTGCTGGCGGCGGCCGACGCGGTGCACGGCACGCGCGCGGCGGCGCTGCGGGCGGCGGTGGCGGTCGAGCTCATCCATGCCTATTCCCTCGTGCACGACGACCTGCCGTGCATGGACGACGACGTGCTGCGCCGCGGCAAGCCGACGGTGCACGTGCGTTACGGCGTCGCCCAGGCGATGCTCGCCGGCGACGCCATGCAGGCCCTGGCCTTCGAGGTGCTGACGCCCGTCGACGGCGGCGTCGCGCCGGTGTTGCAGGCGCGCCTGTGCGGCCTGCTCGCGCGCGCCGCGGGCGGCGCCGGCATGGCCGGCGGCCAGGCGATCGACCTTGCCAGCGTCGGCCTGCCGCTCGACGAGCCGGCGCTGTCCGACATGCATCGGCGCAAGACCGGCGCGCTGCTGCAATCCAGCGTGCTCATGGGCGCCGCCTGCGGTTCGACGACCAGGCGGCAATGGCAGGCCCTTGCCGAGTTCGGCGCCGCCATCGGCCTGGCGTTCCAGGTCGTCGACGACATCCTCGACGTGACCCAGGCCTCGGCCACGCTCGGCAAGACGGCCGGCAAGGACCAGGACAGCAACAAGCCGACCTACGTGAGCGTGCTCGGGATCGACGCCGCGCGCGCCCACGCCGAGTCGTTCCGGGCCGCGGCCCACGTGGCCCTCGACGGCAGCACGCTCGGCAACGTCGACCGTCTGCGCGCCCTCGCCGATCGCGCCGTCGACAGGCACTCCTGACCATGACGAGCCTCCTCGACCGCATCGACTCCCCGGCCGACGTGCGCAAGCTCTCGCGCACGGAGCTGCAGCAGCTCGCCGTCGAGCTGCGCGCCTTCGTCGTCAAGATCGTCTCCGAAACCGGCAACGGCCATTTCTCGTCGAACCTCGGCACAGTCGAGTTGACGATCGCGCTGCACCACGTCTACGACACGCCGAACGACCGCATCGTCTGGGACGTCGGCCACCAGACCTACCCGCACAAGACGCTGACCGGTCGCAAGGACCGCATGCTGACGCTGCGCCAGTTCGGTGGCATTTCCGGCTTTCCGCGCCGCGACGAGAGCGAGTACGACGCCTTCGGCACGGCCCATTCGTCGACCTCCATCTCGGCGGCTTTCGGCATGGCCGTGGCCTCGCGCATGAAGGGCGAGAGCCGCAAGTGCGTGGCCGTGATCGGCGACGGTGCGCTGACGGCCGGCATGGCCTTCGAGGCCCTAAACAACGCCGGCTGTCCGTCGTTCGACGGCACGCAGACCGACATGCTTGTGATCCTGAACGACAACGACATGTCGATCTCGCCGCCGGTGGGCGCGCTCAACCGCTACCTGGCGCGGCTCATGAGCGGCAAGTTCTACGCTACGGCGCGCGACACCGCCAAGAACGTGCTGAAGAACGCACCGCCGCTGTTCGAGCTCGCCAAGCGCTTCGAAGAGCACGCCAAGGGCATGGTCGTGCCGGGCACGATCTTCGAGGAGTTCGGCTTCAACTATGTGGGCCCGATCGATGGCCACGACCACGATTCGCTGATTCCCACGCTCGAGAATTTGCGCAGCCTGAAGGGCCCGCAGTTCCTGCATGTGGTCACGAAAAAGGGCTACGGCTACCGCCTTGCCGAGGCCGACCCGGTGCGCTACCACGCGGCCTCGGCCAAGTTTGATCCAGAGGTCGGCTTCGTCAAGCCGGCGGCGGCGCCGAAGACCACGTTCACGCAGGTCTTCGGCCAGTGGCTGTGCGACATGGCCGAGAAAGACCAGCGTCTCGTCGGCATCACGCCGGCGATGCGTGAAGGCTCGGGCATGGTCGAGTTCGAGAAGCGCTTCCCGAAGCGCTATTACGACGTCGGCATCGCCGAGCAGCACGCCGTCACCTTCGCTGCCGGCCTGGCTTGCGAGGGCCTGAAGCCCGTCGTGGCGATCTACTCCACCTTTCTGCAGCGCGCCTACGACCAGCTGATCCACGACGTCGCGATCCAGAACCTGCCGGTCGTCTTCGCGCTCGACCGCGCCGGCCTGGTCGGCTCCGACGGCGCCACCCACGCCGGCAACTACGACATCGCCTACCTGCGCTGCATCCCGAATGTCAGCGTGCTGACGCCGTCCGACGAGAACGAGTGCCGGCAGTCGCTGTACACCGCCTTCATGCAGGACCATCCGGTGGCCGTCCGTTACCCGCGCGGTTCGGGTGCCGGCGTGGCCATCCAGCAGGCGATGACGGCGATCCCGTTCGGCAAGGGCGAGATCCGGCGGGAGATCAAGCGCGAGAACGGGCGCGACGGCACGCGGACTGCTGTGGTGCCCGGCAAGCGGATCGCGATCCTCGCCTTCGGGACCTTGCTTTATCCGGCCCTGGCCGCAGCTGAACGGATCGATGCCACCGTCGCCAACATGCGTTTCGTCAAGCCGCTCGATGCCGAGCTTGTGGCTGAGCTTGCCCGCACTCACGATGCCATCGTCACGGTCGAGGAGGGCGCCGTGATGGGTGGCGCTGGCAACGCCGTGCTCGAGGCGCTGGCCGAGGCGCGCATCGAGATTCCCGTGCTGACGCTCGGTCTGCCCGATCTGTTCATCGAGCACGGCGATGCGGCCAAGCTGCTGGCGCAATGCGGGCTCGACGCCGCCGGCATCGAGCAGTCGATCCAGCGCCGCTTTGGCGCGCCGCCTGCCCTGCTGCGAGCGGCGGTCGGGCAATAGGGCAGGCAGCAGTCCAACCGAATTTCGACGATGACCAACCTGATCGACGCACTCCACATTCCCGACACGCAGTCGGCCCATGACGATCGCCGGATCGCGATCCAGCGTGTCGGCATCCGCGGTGTCCGCTACCCGATGCAGCTCGCGCTCGAGGGTGCGGTCCTCTCCACGGTAGCCGACTGGTCGCTCGATGTCGCCTTGCCCGAGGACCAGAAGGGCACGCACATGTCGCGCTTCGTGGCCTGGCTCGATGCCATCGCCGAGCCGCTCGATGCCGCCACGCTGCGGCGGCTCAGCCTGCGCATGGTCGAGCTGCTGGCTTCCGACAGGGGCCGTGTCGAGGCGGCGTTTCCGTTCTTCCTGCGCAAGCGCGCGCCGGTGTCGGGCGTCGAGAGCCTGCTCGAATATCAAGGTCGGCTGATTTCCGAAGTGCGCGCAGGCGGGGCCACGGTCTGGGCCGAGGTTGTGGTGCCGGTGAAGTCGCTCTGCCCGTGCTCGAAGGAAATCTCCGATTACGGTGCCCACAACCAGCGCTCGCACGTCACCATCCGCGTCGAGCTGCTCGGCGAGATCGCGTGGCTCGAGCTGGTGCGCTTCGCCGAAGACTCGGCCTCGAGCGAGATCTGGTCGTCGCTCAAGCGTGCCGACGAGAAGTGGATCACCGAGCGGGCCTACGAGAACCCGAAGTTCGTCGAAGACATGGTCCGCGACGTGGCACTGAGGCTCAACGCCGATGCGCGCATCGGGCGATACATCGTCGATGTCGAGAACTTCGAGAGCATCCACGCCCACAGCGCCGTGGCGCGGATCTCGCGCGACTAGGGCGATCCGCCCGCCACACCGGCGCCGGTCAAGACGGCTCCTTCCCCACCCTCCCTCCGGGAGGGAGGGGCCGACCTCTTCGAGGTCACGCCCCTGGCTTTCAGCGCGTCGCGAAGAAGGTACTCGACCTGCGCATTGGCGCTGCGCAACTCGGCCGCGGCGAGACGCTCGATGTCAGCCCAGAGGGTGGGATCGATGCGCAGGAGGAACGCCTTCTTGTCAGGGCTGGCCATCGGCTGGCGACAGGCGCGGTGGCCTCGGCAATCTCAGTTGTAAAGCGTGCCGATATTGACCACCGGCGTTGCGTCGTGGTCGGAGCAGAGCACGACGAGCGGATCGCTCACCATCGCGGCGCGGCGCTCGTCGTCAAGCTGCATGATGCCGCGCTCGGCCAGGCCGTTGAGCGCCAGCCCGACCATGCCGACGGCGCCCTGCACGATCTTGCGGCGCGCCAAGATGATCGCCTCGGCCTGCTGGCGGCGAAGCATGGTGCCGGCGATCTCGGGCGCATAGGCGAGATGCGTGAGCCTGGCATCGACGACGACGACGCCGGCCTGCGCGAACCGCACCTGTAACTCGCTGCGCAGTGCGGCCGAAACCTCTTCGGTGCCCGAACGCAGCGTCACCTCGGCCTGGACTTCGGGCGTGGGATCGTCGAGGTTGTCGTAGGCGTAGCTGAGGGCGAGATGGCGCCACGACCAGACCCACCGCGATGTAGACGAAGCCGCTGCTCGTGGAGGCTTTGCGCTCTTCTGCCGACGACACCGCCATGGCATGCTCCTTGTGAACCCATTCGACGACTCGAACGGCCGAACCTGTTCAATGTCAAAGTGATATCAATTTAGTAGCATGCAATGATGGCGTCAAGCCGTTTCGGCGTCGTCTTCGAAGGCGGTGATGCCGAGCAGCGTCGGGTCGCCGCGGCCGAGGCGCACCAGGGTGGCGACGGCGCCCGTCAGGTCGATCACCGTCGTCGGCTGCATCGCGCAGGCCCCGGCATCGACGATCGCCTGGACCGACTTCTCGAAGCGCTCGCGGATCTCCCGGGGGTCGTTCATCGGCTCGCTTTCGCCGGGCGCGATCAGGGTCGTGGCGAGCAGCGGCTGGCCCAGCAGCGCGAGCAATGCGCTGGTGACGGCATGGTCGGGCACGCGCAGGCCGATGGTGCGGCGGGACGGATGCGAGAGGCGACGTGGCACTTCCTTGGTCGCCTCGAGGATGAAGGTGAAAGGCCCCGGTGTCGCGAGCTTGAGGAGACGGTACTGGCGGTTGTCGACGCGCGCATAGCTGGCGAGCTCGGAGAGATCGCGGCACAGCAGCGTCAGGTGATGGCGATCGTCGACCTGGCGGATGTGGCGCAGCTGCTCGGCGGCCGATTTGTCGTCGAGATGGCAGACGAGCGCGTAGCTGGAGTCGGTCGGGATGGCGGCGATCCCGCCACCGTCGATGATCTGCGCCGCCTGCTTGAGGAGGCGCAGTTGCGGGTTGGCCGGGTGGACCTCGAAGTACTGCGACATGCGCCGATTGTCGGCGCCGCCTCGAACTCAGCTGGCGACGTGGACTCGCTCGCGCAGGGCTTCCCACACCGGCGAGAGGCCGGCCGGCAACGGCGGCAGGCCGCCCAGGTCAATGCGGCTTTCGAGCGGGCTGTGGAAGTCGCTTCCGCGCGACGCGAGGAGGTCGAACTCGCGCGCGGTGTCGGCGTATCGCAAGGCGTCGGCCGGGCTGTGGGCGCCGGTCACGACCTCGACGCCGCGGCCGCCGTGGGCCTTGAACTCGCTGAACAGCGCGTACTCCTCGGTCGGCGTGAACTTGTAGCGGGCCGGATGGGCAACGACGGCGATACCGCCGGCCGCCGAGATCCACCGGACGGCGTCGCCGAGGGCGGCCCAGCGGTGCGGCACGTAGCCCGGCTTGCCTTCGACGAGGAAGCGGCGAAAGACCTCCTGCGTGTCGCCGCAGACGCCGCTCTCGACGAGGAAGCGCGCGAAGTGCGTGCGCGAGATCAGCTCCGGGTTGCCGACGAACTTCAACGCACCTTCATAGGCATTTTCGATGCCGACGGTGGCCAGGCCGGCGGCCATGTCGCGCGCCCGCGCTTCGCGGCCGCCGCGGGTGGCGGCAAGGCCGGCGGCGAGATCGGCGTCGTCGATGTCGAAGCCGAGGCCGACGATGTGCACGGTGACGGCCGCGAAGGTGACCGAGACCTCGGTGCCGGTGAGGTAGGGCAGGCCGAGCGCCATCGCGGCGGCGCGTGCACGTCGCTGGCCCGCGAGCTCGTCGTGGTCGGTGAGGGCCCAGAGCTCGACGCCGTTGGCCTTGGCGCGGGCGGCGACGGCCTCCGGTTCGAGGGTGCCGTCGGAGACCGAGGAATGGCAGTGGAGGTCGGCGTTCATCACCGCCAAATGATAGAGGCTGGCATGGAACTCGCTCCGGGTCCTCCCGAATGTTGCGCCCGGGGTCAGGCCATAGCATGCAGGCGGCGCAGAATCGGCCGCGCCTTCGAATGAACCGATAGGAGAGAGCGATGAAAGAGCGTCAATTGCGTGCACTGATCGAGAACGTGCGAACCGGCGAGATGCCGCGGCGCAGTTTCATCGAGCGCATGGTCGGTCTCGGCCTGACGGCGCCGATGGCGTCGATGATGCTGATGCACGCTGGCGTGGCGCAGGCGCAATCGGCGCCGGTCTACAAGCCGACCAAGCGCGGCGGCGGCGGCGCCCTCAAGACACTCTGGTGGCAGGGCCCGACGTTGCTGCAACCGCACTTCGCACAAGGCACCAAGGACCAGGAGGGTTCGCGCGTCTTCTACGAACCGCTCGCCGTCTGGGACACCGAAGGCAACCTGCTCCCGATCCTCGCTGCCGAGATCCCGACGCGCGAGAACGGCGGCCTCGCCGCCGATGGCCGGTCCGTGACCTGGAAGCTCAAGCGCGGCGTCACCTGGCACGACGGCCAGCCCTTCACCGCCGACGACTGCGTCTTCACCTGGGAATACGCACGCGACCCGGCCACCGCGGCCGTGACCACCGGCGTCTACAAGGACCTCAAGGTCGACAAGGTCGACGCCAACACGATCCGCGTCACCTTCGGCAAGCCGACGCCGTTCTGGGCCACTGCCTTCTGCGCCGCCGAAGGGATGATCCTGCCCAAGCACGTGTTCGGGCCCTACACCGGGGCCAAGTCGCGCGAGGCGCCCGCCAACCTGAAGCCGGTCGGTACGGGGCCGTACAAGTTCGTCGATTTCAAGCCGGGCGATGTCGTCCTCGGCGAGATCAA
>JAYTYH010000569.1:0-2765 GCA_043742485.1 Rhizobacter sp. | reverse complement strand
CGCGGCGATCGTGTCGCCGTAGTTCGCGGGGTAGCCGGCCAGGACCTGCGCGAACGCCGATGCACAGAAGGCGGCCGCGACTGCGGCGAGGGCGAATGTGCGTAGGGTTTTCATTGCGTGACGGAGCTTGGATTGCGGTCGAAGCGGCGACTATCGCGCCGCGCACACGATCCCGTAACTGGCGAAATCCCGACCTCGGACCAGCCTCAGACGAGCGCGCCGGTCGCCAACGCGCGCTGTCGTTGCGAGGCGAGCGCGGCGCTGTCTCCGTCGCGCGTGTCCCAGCCTTCCATGTGGCGGATGGCGACGCCGGCGAGGGCAGCAATCCACTCGTGCTGGTCGTTGAGGCAGGGGATGTAGCCGAACGCGGTGCCGCCGGCAGCAACGAAGGCCGCACGCGCTTCCTGGTCGATTTCCTCAAGCGTTTCAAGGCAGTCGGACACGAAGCCCGGACACGCCACGTCGACGCGGCCGATGCCGGCCCGGGCCATCGCCACAACCGTAGGTTCGGTGTAGGGCGTCAGCCATTCGGCGTTGCCGAAGCGGCTCTGGAAGGTGACGACGACGAAGTCGGCCGCCAGCTTCAGGCGGTCGGCGAGCAAGCGGCCCGTCTTGAGGCATTCGCAGTGGTACGGGTCGCCGAGCGCGAGGGTGCGCCGAGGCATGCCGTGAAAGCTGAGAACCAGCCGGTCCGGCCGACCGTGCGTCATCCAGTGGTCGGAGATGCGGCGGGCGAGGGCATCGACGTAGGCCGGGTCGTCGTGATAGTGCTTGACGAAGCGCAGCTCGGGCAGGTTGCGCGTGCGACGCACCCATGCCGCGAGGGCATCGGCGATGCTGGCCGTCGTCGATGCCGAATACTGGGGATAGAGCGGCACCAGAAGGACACGATCAGCGCCGCCCGACCTGACCTCGTCTAGCACCGACGCGATCGATGGCGTGCCGTAGCGCATCGCGTGGCGCACGACGACGCCGTGGCCACGCTCGCCGAGATAGCCGGCCAACAGTAGCGCCTGCTTCTCGGTCCATACCTTGAGCGGCGAGCCCGCGTCGGTCCAGATGCTGGCGTATTTGCGCGCCGACCGGGCCGGGCGAATGCGCAGGATCACGGCGTGCAGCAGCGGCAGCCAGAGCAGGCGCGGGAGCTCGACGACTCGCGGGTCGGAAAGGAACTCGGCGAGATAGCGGCGCACCGCCGCGGGCGTCGGCGCTTCGGGCGTGCCGAGGTTGCAGATCACGACGGCCGTCGTCGGCGCCGTACCGTGCGCCCAGACCGGCTCCGCGGCGAAGGCCATCAGGGCTTGAGGCCGAACTCGAACGGCGTCTGGCCGCGCTGGGTGTCAGCGAATTTCAGCACCTCGAAGCGCACGCACGGGCTGATCGGTTCAGACGGCGGCGTGCCGAGACCGATGAGGCCACTGCCGTGCAACGTGCAGGCGCCACGTCGCAGGCTGATGATTTCGGGGTCGTTGTCGAAGCGCACGTAGGTACCGTTGTAGCTGAGGTCGACGAGCTGAAACGTGCCGCCGTGCCAGTCGATGCGCGCGTGCGACCGCGAGACTCTATTGTCGTCGATGATGTAGGTCGCCTGCGGGCTTCGCCCGAGCACGACAGGCAGGCTGGCGCCGGCGAAGATCCGGTTGACGTCGAGCCAGATGAGACGGATGCCTTCGGGCTCGGGCGCTGGCACGAGCATGTCGCCGTAGGCCGTGGCCGCGGTGTCGCCGAAACGGCGCACGGGCTCCTGAAGATGGACCTGCACCGGCTCGGCCCGCCCGCGCAGCTGCATGCCGCCGAGGCTGCGGAAGCGTGATTGCTCCCACTCGCCGAGTCGCTCGACGACGCTGACCGTGGCCAGTGTCTCGTTGTCGCCGGCATGGTCGAGCAGACGGGCGGCGATGTTCACCGCGTCGCCGAAGACATCGCCCTGCATCTCGATGACTTCGCCGTGCGCCAGGCCGACCTGCAACTTGAGCGGTACCGCCGGCACGCCATAGTCGGCCATGCCGTCTCCCTGCGTTCCGATGCGTGCCATCGAGTCGTGCATGTCGTCGGCAGCGGCGACGCCCGAAGACGGCCCTTCGAAGACTGCCATGAGCCCATCGCCGAGCGTCTTCACGACCTGGCCGCCGCGGGTCGCGACGACGCGCGCGAGGATGGCTACGCTCTGCGTGACGACTGCCGTGGCGTCGGCATTGCCGAGCGTCTCGTACATCGAAGTGCTGCCGCGAAGGTCGGCGAAGAGCACGGTGCGTTCGTAAACCTGGGTCATTCCGTGTCAGTTGCGCAGGTCACCGGAGCGAAGTCTATCGCGCGCTCGTATGAAAAAAGGGGTTCCGCCTCACGGCGGAACCCCTGATTGCAGGCGCCTCGATCAGAGCGTGTCGAGATAGGTCCGCAGCTTGTCGGACCGGCTCGGGTGCTTGAGCTTCCTGATCGCCTTGGCTTCGATCTGGCGGATGCGCTCGCGCGTCACGTCGAACTGCTTGCCGACTTCCTCGAGTGTGTGGTCGGTGCTCATTTCGATGCCGAAGCGCATGCGCAGCACCTTGGCCTCGCGCGGTGTCAGCGAATCGAGAATGTCCTTGACGACGTCGCGCAGGCCAGCCTGCATCGCGGCTTCGATAGGCGCCGTGTTGTTGGTGTCCTCGATGAAGTCGCCAAGATGCGAATCGTCGTCGTCGCCGATCGGCGTTTCCATGGAGATCGGCTCCTTGGCGATCTTCATGATCTTGCGGATCTTGTCTTCCGGGATCTCCATCTTC
>JAYTYH010000568.1:0-6971 GCA_043742485.1 Rhizobacter sp. | reverse complement strand
CGCGGCCTTGACGGTCGGATCGGCGTAGTAGGCCTTCAGCCTGGCCTGCATGGACTTGAGGTCGAACTCCGCATCGGCGCCGGCCTTGGCGCTTTCCTTGTCGTCCTTGTCCCGACTTGTAGTGGCAGGTCTCGTAGGCGACGTCGTCCGAGACGTGAAGTCGAGCAAGGTCTTGTCCCAGACGGTGTGATGCGCCTCGAAATAGCCCTGCCGAATTCGACCACCGCGGCCTTGTCGACCACCAGGCCAGGCCAGGTCTTGCGCAGCAACTCGCTCTTGCCGATCAGGCGATCGGGCCGGGCCGCCAGCACGATCAGCAAGTCGAGCGTGCGGGAGCCCAACGTGGCCGGCCGGCCATCGATTGGCAGTCGGCATTCGCCGGGCTGCAGCTCGAAGCGGCCGGCCCGGCCGAAGCGGAGGGAAACGGGAGCGGCGGAGGGCCGGTCGATGTCGGCGTCGGGCAACACGGTGGGTCTCGTGCCGCGCCGGCGGGAGCTTGCAGCGGGAGGCGGGCAAAGCTCAACCGCGCCGCTCGCCGCCACGACGGCGCGAGATTTAGGTGCCGTTAAGGACACCTTTCGTCGATCGCGTCGACATTCCCCTTCGCCGGTTTGGCCGAGGAGCAGAAGCGATGACGAGCGGTGCCTTTCACAACGAACGAGCGACGACCTTCCCGGTCGCGGCCGTCGGCACCTACGGCGCCACGCTGCCGCTGACGATCGTGGCCCTGGGCCGCAGCTCGGCCGACCTGGCTGCCGCCCTCCAGGACGCGGCGCTCGCGGTCGAGCGGATCGAGCGGCAATGGCACGACGAGTTCCGCGGTCTCGAGCTCGCGCTCGGCCGGCTGGGCGGCGGCATCGCCAGCTTCGCGGCACGCCACGAAGAGCTCGCCCGCTACGCCCGCTCGCTGCCCAACGCGGTGGCGTCGCGCGGTTCGCTCGAGGAGCGCTCGAGCCGGCTGGGCGGCGTCGTCCACGCCCTCGTGTCGACGCAGCACCGGTTGCAGGAGCGCGTCGAGCAGGCGCGTGGCGGCGTCGACGGGCAGCGCGCGCCCACCTTCGGAGGCGGCACCGACTGCGCCGCCCTCGCCGCCACTGCGGCGCAAGACGTGCAGCGCGCGATCGAGGTCGGCCACGAGATCGTCGACGCCGGGCAGGCCGTGGCCGCGGCCTTGAAGAAGCTCTGAGACCCGCTTTCCCTTCTCGCATTCCCTCCTCTTCCTTCAATCCCAACGGAGACATCCCATGCTGAAACTCAAGGACCTCGTCAAGTCGAACCGCCGCCGCGAGTGGGCCACGCTGAAGAGCAAATACGGCAAGTTGCTGGCCGCGCTGAAGATCGACTTCGACGCGAAGTTCGGGCCACTGCTCGACAAGTACCAGGCGCAGCTCGGCCCGGTGGAAAAGCTGTTCTCCCAGCAGGCGGTGACGCCGCAGGCCGTCGAGAAGGTGGTGGCCGCAGCGCGGCCGCTGCGCATCGTGGCCGAGTTTTATCGCACCAAGGTCAAGGGCAAGGGCGGGCCACTGGAGAAGGACATCACTGCCTTCCTCAAGGACATGGAGTCGGAGTGCGACGACTGGGAAAAGGCGCTCGACATGGTCTCGAATGAATCGGTCGTTGGGCGCAACACGCCGGCGCAGATCAAGGCGGTGCGCGAAACCTACGGCGTGCTCGACGCACTCGGCCAGGAGCTCATCAACCTGGTGCGCAGCCTGCCCGATGCGCTGGTGCGCGCGAAGAAGATCCCGAACGAGGCCAAGTACCTGAACTACGCAGCCGGAGCGAAGAAGGCCGTGCCCGAGAAGGACTGGCGGCGCGTCCTCGGCGCCGACATGGCGCTGACGGCTTCGCACGTCGACACCCTGAACACGCTGGCGCGCGTCGCCGACGCTTCGGTGAAGCGCCTCGTGGCCGGCAGCGTGCGCTTCGACGAACGCTCCGACTACGCGGCCTTCAAGGGCCTGGCGACCTCGTTCGCCGCGGGCTCGACGCTGAAGGACTTCAAGCAGCGCTCGGCGGCCCTGGCGCAGTGGGTGAAAGGCGTGATCGAGGCGCGCGAGGACTACGTTAAGGGCGCGATGAGCATCGCCGGCGCCGACATGAAGGACATCCGCCGCGCCGCCATCGGTGCGGCCGAGGCGGCGGCGCAGTTGGTGGATCCGGTGATCGCTTGCGTGCGTCGGATGCCCTGAACCCTTCCCGCTGGAGAAAGCGGCCGCTTGAGGCGGGTCGGGGATACGAGCCGACGATGGCTCGCCGCGGCCGGAAGCGAAAGTCGGCGTTGCTCTTGCTGCAAAGCGATTACGCTAGGGGCCTCGCAGCAACACGAGAGGAGGTGATATGTTTTCATTCTCTAGGTCCGGGGCGGATTCCCGACTGATGTAGTCGGCTCTGTAGCCAGACCCGCGGGCGCTCCGCACCATTGGTGGGAGCGCCCGCGTCACTTTCAGCGGAGGCTGGAGGTGGCCAGCCCTACCGCATTCGGCTGGTCTCGTTCAGCGAGATGAAGGAACCCGCGCGTCACGCTCGCCGGCGGCAGACTGCCGGTGCGATCAGTGCAGCGGCCAGGCAGCAGCGATCAGGGGCGTACCCACGAAGAGCACGAGCAGCGTCAGCGGCGTGCCCAGCCGCCAGTAGTCGCCGAAGCGGTAACCGCCCGGGCCCATGACCAGGGTGTTGTTCTGATGACCGATGGGGGTCAGGAAATCGCAGGCGCAGCCGAGCGCCACGGCCATCAGGAAAGGCTCGGGCCGGTAGCCCAGCTGGGCGGCCACGGCAGCGGCCACCGGGCCGAGCACCAGCACCGCGGCAGCGTGGTGCAGGAAGGGCGTCAGCAGCATCGAGGTCGCCAGGATGAGGCCGATCGTCGCGTAGCCGGGCAGGTGCTGGGCGCCGGCGGCAAGCAGATCGGCAACGACCTTGGTGGCGCCGGTGTCCTTCAACGCCTCGCCCACCGGGATGAGGCAGCCGAGCATCACGATCACCGGCCACTCGATGGCTTCGTAGGTGTCCTTCAGGCTGATCTGCTTGAGCAGCACGGTGAGCACGGCGGCGCCGAAGAAGGCGACCTCGACGTTGATGAGGCGCAGGCCGACGAGAACGAGCGCCACCACCAGCAGCGCGATCGGCACCAGGCCGTTGCGGACCTGGCCGAGCGTGAGCTTGCGGTCGGCCAGCGGCAGCAGGCCGAGCTCGGTCACCGCCGCCGCCAGGTTCTTCTCCCAGCCCTGGAACAGCACGACGTCACCGACGCTGAAGCGGTGCGAGCGCAGCCGGCCGGTCGAGTTCTTGCCGGCGCGGCGCACCGCGAAGAGGTTGAGGCCCCAGGTGTGGCGCAGGCCGAGCGAAGTCGGCGTCTCGCCGACCAGCTTCGAGTCGCCGGTGACGATGACCTCGACGACGCTCATCTCCTCGCTCTTCTCGGCCGGCTCGGCCAGCTCCTTCGAACCGACGATCTCGAAGCCGGTGGCCGAGATCGCCTTCTGCACGACGGTGGCGTCGCCGAGAACGACGATGACGTCGCCGTCGTAGAGCAGCCAGTCCTCGGCCGGCACGTAGCGGCGGCCGCCTTCGCGGACGATGCCGGCGATGGAAATGTCGCCCTCGCCCAGCGCCTCGAACGCGGCCACCGTCATACCCGTCGCCTTCTCGCCGGTGACGCGCAGCTCGGTGGAGTAGTGCGCGAGCGAGAACGACTCCTCGGCCGTCTGCGCGCCGTCGCGGTGCGGCAGCAGGCGCCAGCCGACGGCGAGGAAGAGGATGGCCAGGGTGGTCAGCGGCAGGCCGACGGGCACGAAGTCGAACAGGCCGAACGGCTTCTGGCCGAGCTCCTCCTGCACCGTGGCGATGAGCAGGTTGGGTGAGGTGCCGATCTTGGTGATGGTGCCGCCGACGAGCGAGGCGAAGGCCAGCGGCATCAGATAGATCGAGCGCGGCTGGCCGCTGCGCCGCGCCGTCTGGATGGCGATCGGCATGAAGATGCCGAGCGTGCCGACGTTCTTGATGAACGCCGAGAGATAGCCCACGGCCGCCGCCATCACGCCGATCTGCAGCGACGGCGAGCGGATGCGCTTGAGCAGCGCCCCGACCGAGAGCTCGAGGATGTTCGAGGCGGCGATGGCCCGGCTCACCACCAGCACCGAGGCGATGATGATGATCACCGGGTTGGAGAAGCCATGGAAGGCCTTGGCGCCCGGCACCACGCCGAGCAGCACCGCCACCAGCAGCACGAGCGCGGCGACCACGTCGTAGCGCAGGCGCCCGCTCATGAAGAGCACGAGCATGGCAGCGACGAGGGCGAAGGATTCGGTCTGGTGAAGGGTCACGCGCGGCTCAGAAGCTGGGGTGCACCGGCCGGGGCAGTCGGGGGCGGGACTGCCGCCAGATCGCGACGTGACGTAGATGCCGCCCGCACCGGGGGCGGCCTAACGATGGGCTCCGGATCCTTCGATGAGCATGCGCCGAAGAACGTTGTCGTGGCGGACGAAGTGGTGGTACACGGCAGCGCCAGAGTGGACACCGATGAGCGCAAGCAAGGTCCACATTGCGTATCCGTGGATATCGCCGGCAAGGAAGCCCCATTCGGCCTTGCGCGACGCCAGGGCAGGGAGCGTGACGACACCGAGCAGGCGCACCGGCACGCTGTGGGCCGAAGCCGCGGCCCAGCCGAGAAAGGGCCCCACCAGCAGGATCACGTAGAAGAGGCGGTGCGCGGCGAGCGCCAGCGTCCGCTCCCAGCCCGGCGAGTCGCCGGGCGCGACAGACACGGGATGCCTCCAGCGGTATACGAGTCTGGCCGCCATGACCACAAGGATCGCCAGTCCGATGTTGAAGTGGAGGTTGATCGTCGTGTCGAGCGGCGTGTCGAGCTTGATGTCAGGCAGCAGCAACGCGGTCACGAACTGGCAGGCCACCAGCGCCACCACCGTCCAGTGGAACGCCTTGCCGGACGCGTCGTAGGTCGTGGCGGCGGGCATCACGTCGGGAGCGCGCGTGATGGTGCTCATCGAACGAGACGGCGCGGCGATGAAGAACGAGATTGCATGGAAGCTTTCAAATGACGTCCGTCCGGCGACGGCGAGGCAGAGACCCGATGCTTGCGGTGCACAGGCCGAAGCATTCTCACCCCAAGCCTTTCCAGCCTATGTGACGGCGGTGCCGAACAGGGTGCCGACACCATGCGTCACCGCCACCGCCAAGGCACTCCGGAAAGTGACGCGGCCTCCGCGCTGTGCAGATCCGGGCGCCCGATCAGCGCGGGAGCTCGCTTCCCCACATCGGCACGCGCCGCGCCGACGCCGAGGCCGACCAGAGCTCGGAGACGAGGGCGGCGAAGGCGCTGCCCGCAGCGGCGTCTTCGGCGTGCACCCCGTCCTCGCTCTCCACGGGCATCGTGTCCGACCAGGCGCTGTGGGCAGTCGGCGTCGCATCCCGGCGTGGCGCCATGCGCTGGGCGTGGGCGGCGGCGATCATTCGTTTCGACTCGGCGATCAGCGAGTCGCGGGTCTCGGCGTTCATGTAGTAGCGGTGCATCGAAAGGGTTCCTGTTGGACGACAGGAGGAAGGTAACGATCGCCCGACGATTCGCTCGCGGGCGATCACCAGACTCGCTTGTCGGAGAAGAGGCCAACAAGCGATGAGGACGTGGCGGATGCGCAATCGTTCACGATGCGCCAGGCGGGTTCCGCGCCGGGTGCGACTACCCGCCGCCGATTTCCTCGCAGTCGCGGTCAACCTGAGCTGCCACCAGTCGTCGCGCCGCAGGGAGTCGCCCGGCTCCGGGGTCGTCTGTACCGTGACTGGCGTCGGGCCGGTGTTCTCTAAGCGGCAGCCAACTTTGCGGGGGCCATGCGCGACAGCACGGGCTTGAGTGCTGCACGACGCACGGGGCGGAGCCGGGTGGGTCGTCGCAGGAGGCGTTTCGCGCGCTGATCGAGAAGGCTGTGGCGAAGTGGCGGAAGGTGGTGCGGGAGGCGAAGGTCACGCTCGCGTAGCGGATGCGAGGATGCTTCGCCGATGCGTCTTGGTCTGGCGAACGACAGCCGCCCGGAATGCCGTCGCTACACTGCCGGCTCACCACGAACAAGACCTCCGAGGGGACACTCGCATGCACAAGCCCACACTCCTTTCCGCCGCGTTCGCCATCGCCGCCGCGGCCTTCTCCCTCCCCGCCCACGCCGGCAAGACGCTCGATGCCGTCAAGGCGCGCGGCCAGCTGGTCTGCGGCGTCAACACCTCCGGGCCGGGCTTCTCGAACGCAGACAGCCAGGGCCGCTGGACCGGGCTCGACGTCGACTTCTGCCGCGCCGTCGCCGCAGCCGTGCTGAGCGACGCGAGCAAGGTGAAGTTCGTGCCGCTGAACTCGCAGCAGCGCTTCACCTCGCTGCAGGCCGGCGAGATCGACGTGCTCTCGCGCAACAGCACCTGGACGCTCACCCGCGACGCCTCGCTCGGCGTCGTCTTCACCGGCATCAACTACTTCGACGGCCAGGGTTTCATGGTGCCCAAGAAGCTGAAGATCGACAGCGCCAGGAAGATGAACGGCGCCACGGTCTGCGTGCAGGCCGGCACCACCAGTGAGAAGAACGTGGCCGACTACTTCGGCGCCAACCAGCTGAAGTACAAGCCGGTCGTGTTCGACACGGCCGAGGCGATCACCAGCGCCTTCTTCGCCGGCCGCTGCCAGGTCTACACCACCGACATGAGCGACCTCGCCGGCGCGCGCACCAAGGCGCCCAATGCCGACGACTACGTGATCCTGCCGCAGGTGATCTCGAAGGAGCCGCTCGGCCCCTCCGTGCGGCGTGGCGACGACGAGTGGTTCCAGATCGTCCGCTGGACGCTCTACGCCATGATCGACGCGGAAGAGAACGGCCTCACGCAGGCCAACGTCGACCAGCAGAAGACGGCCAACAAGGACCCGAACGTGCAGCGCTTCCTCGGCGTCTCCGAAGACACCGGCAAGCTGCTCG
>JAYTYH010000567.1:0-5999 GCA_043742485.1 Rhizobacter sp. | reverse complement strand
CTCGGCTACTTGCGCCGGCTCGCAGCAGCCGCCGACGACAATGCAGGCGACCCGAAGCCATGGACATCCTGAAGCCTCTCATCGCGTTGCTGGCGATCGTCAATCCGATCGGCGTGCTGCCGTTCTACATCCACTTCACGCAGGGCTTTTCGCGCGGGCAGCGTCAGCGCACGATCCGCGTCGCCTCGCTGAGCGCGTTCATCGTCATCGCCGTCAGCGCACTCGCCGGGCTGCGGATCATCGAGTTCTTCGGCATCTCGCTGGCGTCGTTTCAGGTCGGCGGCGGCATGCTGCTGCTCATCTCGTCGCAGCAGATGCTCAATGCCCAGCCGGCCGAGAGCCGCAGCAGCGATCTCGTCGAAGGCAGCGACAAAGCCGATGCCGGCGACTCGATCGCGATCGTGCCGCTGACGATCCCGCTGCTGACCGGCCCGGCGACGATATCGACGATGGTGATCTACGCGGAGAAGACACGGCACTGGTGGGAGATCGCGGTCCTCGTCGGCTACGGCGTCGTCATCGGCCTGGCGGTCTGGATCTCGTTCGCGCTCGCCGGCCGCATCGCCCGCGTGCTCGGCAAGACGGGCATCAACGTCATGACGCGGCTGATGGGCCTGATCCTCGCGGCGCTGGCGGTCGAGGTCATGTCCGAAGGCCTGATCAAGCTGTTTCCGGTGCTGGCGAGCGGGGTTCGCTGAGGCGATGGACGGGCCGACCTACGACTACATCGTCTGCGGTGCCGGCACCGCCGGCTGCCTGCTCGCGAACCGGCTGAGCGCGGACCCGACCAAGCGCGTGCTTCTCATCGAGGCCGGCGGCCACGACGACTACCTCTGGATCCACATCCCGGTCGGCTACCTCTACTGCATCGGCAACCCGCGCACCGACTGGCTCTACGCCACCGAGCCCGCCGCCGGCCTGAACGGCCGCAGCCTGCGCTACCCGCGCGGCAAGGTGCTCGGCGGCTCGAGCAGCATCAACGGCATGATCTACATGCGCGGCCAGGCCCGCGACTACGACGGCTGGGGCGCCGGCGACGGCCATGGCGCCAACCCGGCCTGGAGCTGGGCCGAGTGCCTGCCGTACTTTCTCAAGCACGAAGACTTCTACAAGGGCGCCGACGCCTTCCACGCCGCGCCCGGCTTCGATCGCACCGGCAAGCGAGCCGGCGGCGAGTGGCGGGTCGAGAAGCAGCGCCTGCACTGGCCGCTGCTCGACGCCTTCGTCGCCGCCGCGGTCGAGGCCGGCATTCCTGCAACCTCTGACTTCAACCGCGGCGACAACGAGGGCGTCGGCTACTTCGACGTCAACCAGCGCGCCGGCGTGCGCTGGAATGCCAGCAAGGCATTTCTGCGGCCGGTGATCGGCCGCCGCAACCTGCAGCTCTGGACCGGAGCCCACATCGCCCGCGTCTTCTTCGACGGCAAGCGGGCGCGCGGCGTCGAGATCGTGCCGGCCGGTGGCGGCGAGCGCGTCGTGGCGCGGCTGGTGCCCGGCGGCGAGGTCGTGCTCGCCACGGGTGCGATCGGCTCGCCGCAGATCCTGCAGCTGTCGGGCGTCGGCGAGCCGGAGCTGCTGCGCAGCCAGGGCATCGCCGTGCGCCACGCCTTGCCCGGCGTCGGCGAGAACCTGCAGGACCATCTCCAGATCCGCGCCATCTTCGGCGTCGAGGGCGCGCGCACGCTCAACACCATGACCTCCACGCTGTGGGGCAAGGCGCTGATCGGCCTGCACTACGCTTGGAAACGCAGCGGGCCGATGAGCATGGCGCCGTCGCAGCTGGGCGCTTTCACGAAGAGCCGGCCGGAACTGGCGCACGCCAACCTCGAGTACCACGTGCAGCCGCTCTCGCTCGATGCCTTCGGCGAGCCGTTGCACCGCACCGACGCGTTCACAGCGAGCGTGTGCAACCTGAACCCGACCAGCCGCGGCCACGTCAGGATCGCCTCGGCCGATGCGGGAATGGCGCCGCGCATCTCGCCCGACTATCTCGCCACCGAGGCCGACCGCCGAATCGCCGCCGAGAGCCTGCGCCTGACGCGCCGCATCGTCGGCCAGCCGGCCCTTGCTGCCTACCGACCACGCGAGATCAAGCCAGGCGTCGAGTTCGAGAGCGACGCCGACCTCGCCAAGCTCGCCGGCGACATCGGCACGACCATCTTCCACCCCGTCGGCACCGCCAAGATGGGCCCGGCCGCCGACCCGATGGCAGTCGTGGATGCGCGCCTGCGCGTGCACGGGCTCGAGGGCCTGCGCGTCGTCGATGCCAGCGTCATGCCGGCGATCACGAGCGGCAACACCAACGCGCCGACGCTGATGATCGCCGAGCGCGCCGCCGAGTGGATCCTGGCCGGCGACTGAGGCCTCGCTGAAGGCCGAGCCGCGGCATACTGGCCATTTGCCGAGGAGACGGGCGATGAAGACACATGCCGTAGCGAAGGTCCGCCTCGATGGCGATGGCCGCATCACCGGGGTCGAGTGGGGACCGGTCAACACCGAGACCAACGAGTGGCACACCGAGCCGCAGATCGCCGATGTCTCGGAGGTGGTCAACGCCGTGCATCGCGGCGAAGACGTCTTCGCGCTGTTCCCGACCGCGCACGGAATGATGCCGATGCGGCGCTTTCGCATCGTCACCTACGACAACGGCTGGCAGACCGTGACGTTCGACGGCGCCGTGACGCACGAACACGAGATCCACGACATGCTGCACGTCGCGGCCTGACGCGCCGGCCATGGCGGCCGAGCGCGCCCTCGTCGCCTGCCTCTGCGCGGCCTGGTGTGGCAGCTGCCGCGACTATCGGCCGCTGTTCGACGAGCTCGCGGTGCAGTTCGCGGGCCAGGCCGACTTCCGCTGGGTCGACATCGAGGACGAGGCCGACCGTCTCGGCGACCTCGACGTCGAGAATTTTCCGACGCTGTTGATCGCGATCGGCGACACGGTGCGGTTCCTCGGCGCGGTGGCGCCGCAGATCGGAACCGCGGCGCGGCTGATCCGCAGCGCGCTCGACGGCGAAGCCGGGGCCGACGGCCGCGCGGCAGCTGCGACCGGTGCACTCGCCGACCTGCCGGCGCGTGTTCGCGCCCTGGCATAAGCAATGCGGATTCGTTCTTTAGGCCGTCTCTCGCGCATCGGGTCAGCGCCCTGAGCGTCGTGACGCGATCCACCGGGAAAGCCCTCGTGCTTGGATTCGGGGCGCGGGCTAGATTCCCGCTCCTTGGGCGGGCACGTGATCGGTGCCAGCGCACGAGGTTCGAGGAGACAACGGGACCAGAGCCCGATCCGCCAGGCCCCGGGGGCCGGCGCAAAAACACGAAGGGGCGCCGGGTGACCGGTGCCCCTTTTTCATTGCGGCGGATGGCGCCGTCGTAACCGCGGCCGTCACGTCGGACGCGACGAGCGATGACGTAGCGCGAACTGTGCCGCGGCGTGGTCGCGCGTCAACGCGTGCGTGGCCACGGCCTCGCTACCATTGCGCGTCTCGACTCTCGCGCGCCCTCGGCACCGCCATGCAAGACACCAAGAACACCCGACGCCTGATCGATGTCGACATCCCGTCGCAGCCCGATGTCCTGGTTCGCCTGTCGCTGCTGCTGGCCGAGGACGACGTCGACCTGGCGGCGGTCGGCCTGCTCATCAGCTCCGACATGGCGCTCGCAGCGGCCGTCCTGAAGGCCGTCAACTCGGCGATGTACGGCCTGCGCGGTCGTGTCCAGAGCGTGCAGCAGGCGATCACCTATCTCGGCACCCGCGAGGTCGCGTCGGTCACCTTCGAGATGGGCCTGCGCGCCGTGTTTCCGGCCTCGCCGGAGCTCGAGCCGCTCTGGCAGCGCGCGCGTGTGCGCGGCCTGCTGATGGGCCGCATCGGCCACGCCTTAGGCGTCGATCCCTGGGCTGCGCATTCGGCCGGCATCTTCGAGGAATGCGGCAAGGCAGTGATGTTCCGCCACGCCACCGACGTCTACCGGCCGATGCTGCTCGAGGCCAAGTCGGACGAAGAGCTGCTGATGCTCGAGCACGACCGCATCGGCGTCAGCCACGACACGCTCGGCGCCGCTCTCTGCGAGAGCTGGGGCCTGGCGCCGGCGGCGGTCGACAGCGTGCGTTATCACGTCATCGTCAACAGCACGCTCGAGTTGCCGCTGCACGTGCCGCGCCGCGCCATCTGTGCACTGTCGGCGATGGCGCATGCGCTCATGACCGACCCCGACACGCTCGACGACGTCGCCCGCAAGGTGGCGCCCCAGGCCGACCTCGACCCGCTGCTCGCGCAGCGCGGCGCCCGCAAGGTGCAGGAAGAGATCGAGATGGCCGTCGAGCGCGAGAAAAGTGACTAGCGGGGCCCGGCCCCGCGCTCCCTGCCGTCGCGTCAGTCGACCTTCGCGCCCGACGCCTTCACCACCGCTGCCCACTTCTTCGTCTCTGAGGCGATGAAGGCGCCGAACTTCGCCGGCGACATGCCGCTCGGGATCGCGCCCTGCGCCAACAGGCGCTCCTTGAGCGCCGGCACGGCGAGCGCCCTGGCCGTCTCCTGCTGGATGCGGGCGACGATGTCGGCCGGTGTGCCCACCGGCGCCAGCATGCCGAACCAGTAGCTGGCGTCGAAGCCCTTCAGGCCGCCGGCCTCGGCCACGGTCGGCACGTCGGGCAGTGCGGCGCTGCGCTCGCTGCTCGTGACCGCCAGCGCGGTCAGCTTGCCAGCCCGGATCTGCGGCAATGCCGAAGGCAGGTTGTCGAACATCAGGTCCATCGTGCCGCCGATGAGATCGAGCAGGGCCGGGCCGGAACCGCGGTACGGGATGTGGACCATGTAGGTGCCGGTGACCGTCTTGAAGAGCTCGCCGGAGAGGTGGATCGAGGTGCCGTTGCCGCTCGACGCCATGTTGAGCTTGCCCGGATGCGCCTTCGCGTAGGCGATCAGCGACTTGACGTCGGTGATGCCAGCGGCGGCTGCCTTGGTCGGGTTGACGACGAGCACGTTGGGCACCCCGGCCATCAGGGTGATCGGCGCGAAGTCCTTGGCGGCGTCGTACGGCATCTTCGGATACAGCGACGGGTTGATCGACTGCGTGCCGACGGTGCCCATCAGCAGCGTATAGCCGTCGGCCGGCGACTTGGCGACGATGTCGGCGCCGAGGTTGCCGCCGGCGCCGGCCTTGTTCTCGACGATGAAGCTCTGCCCGAAGGCCTTGGCGAGCTCGGGCGCGAGCGCGCGGGCCAGGAGGTCGGTGGTGCCGCCGGGCGCGAACGGCACGACGATGCGCACCGGCCTGTTCGGCCACGGCGCGCTGCTCTGCGCGACGCCGGCAGCGGCGAAAGTGGCGAGGGCGAGCGCGAGCGCTGCAGATCGCAGACGAATGGCCATGGTGCTGTCTCCTGCTTTTTAACCGGACTGCGGGCAGCGCATGCGGGTGCGCCGCGGCGGGCAGGCCGGTAGTCTGAGGCCGGCGCCGAGGCGTGGCGCCGCCGGTCGCTCAGCGCGAGCCGACGCGACCGAACAGGCTGAGCTGGGTCGAAAACGCGCGCTGCCGCAGGAACAGCGGTCGCTCGGCGACGGCGCCGCTCGAAGCGGGCTGCCGCAGGGGTGAGGCGTGCAGGACCGGGCCGAGCAGCGACGGGTGGTGGCGGTTCGACGATTGCATCGCCATGAACGCGCAACGTTCGTGCCATCGAGCGAGCGTGACCGCTGCCACGAACCGCTGCGACCCGAGGCGCCGGCGGCCGCATCGCGACGACCAAACCAGGCGCTGCCGCTGCCTTTCGTTACAGCCTCGACCGCCGGCGTCGGCTTCGCAAGCGCTCGTTACGCTGCCGGGGCGGCGACGTAGCCGCGCGGGATCGCGGTCAGCAGACGGCGCGTGTATTCCTGCTGCGGACGGTCGAGGATCTCCTCGACGCTGGCCTGCTCGACGACCTCGCCGTCCTTCATCACCAGCACCTCGTCGGCCATGAAGCGGACGACGGCGAGGTCGTGGCTGATGAAGATATAGGTCAGGCC
>JAYTYH010000566.1:0-10855 GCA_043742485.1 Rhizobacter sp. | reverse complement strand
GTTGCGGATCATGTGATGGAGGAAGGCGTCGGCATCGAAGTCGAACCGCCAGTAGGCGCCACGGCGCGCGATTTCGACGGCCCGCATCGTCTTGACGGGCGACAGCGCCTGGCACTCGGCAGAGCGGAAGGCGCTGAAGTCGTGCGTGCCGAGAAGAGCCGAGGCAGCGCTCCGCATCGCTTCGCCGTCGAGTGGCCGGAAGGTCCAACCGGCGAGCCCGACCTCGATCGCCGGCCGCACCGCGGACTCCAGCAACAGATAGACATAGCGGCGGCCGATCGCGCTGGCACGCGAGTGAAAGCTCGCGGGCACGAAGCGACACCACTGCACGGCGATGTCTTCGGGCAGATAGCGGTTGGTGCCACGCAGCCAAGAGTCACCGGCGCGTTCCACGGGCGAGTCGAAGTGGACGACCTGATTGAGCGCGTGCACGCCGGCATCGGTGCGGCCGGAGGAGATGCATCGCAGCGGCTGCCCGACGAATGCCGAAAGTGCGGCCTCGACGTGGTCCTGCACGGTGCGACCGCCGGGCTGGCTCTGCCAGCCGCTGTACGACCGACCCCGGTAGGCGATGCCGAGCGCGACGCGCATGGTCAGGTAAGAGGATCAGGGCCGTCGACCGGCGTGCATCCGGAGCACGCGCCGCTCACGAAGCGAAGAACCGTGCGCGGGCACGGTTCTTCGCGGGTCGTCAGCCGAGGTCGTCGATCATCCCTTGCGCCTTGGTCTTCGTGCTGCCGCTCGCCGTGGCGAGCACTTCACGAAGGAGATCTCGCGCCCCGTCCTTGTCGCCGATGCGCTGGAATTCCTCTGCGAGCTCGAGCTTGCGCATCAGTGGGTCCTGGTGGCTGTCGTCCTCGACGAACGGCATGTCGATGGCGCCTGCGCCGTGGTCGGGCCTGGTCACTTCCGGCTTGTCGAGATCGAGCGTGATGCCCGAGAGGTCGAAGGCGAGCGGTTCGTCGCGGTGGTCGGGCTCGGTGCGCGCCTCGTTGGCCACCAGCGGCATCTTCAGCGTCGTGCTCTGGAACTGCGACTGGGCGTCGAAGGTGCGCGGTGGCGACGACTCGGTGGCGTCGAACGGCGCCGGTCGCGACAGCACGCCCATGTCAGGGTTGTCGAGATCGAGATCGATGTCGGTCAGCTGCTTGTCCTCGATCATGGAATCGCCGACCGACGAGCCGAACTGCGAGGGCACCGGAATGACCGATTGCGGCATCGTGCTGGCGCCGAGCGGCTCGGGCGGCTGGCCGGGCTCGGTCATCCGTTCCGGGCTGCCACCGACGCGGTAGAGGCTGTTGTCCGGATCGATCTGGCTGCCGAGCTCTTGCGCCTTGGCCCAGTCTTCGCCTTCGCCGCGAGTCAACGCGAACAGTTGCGTCGCGAGGAGCTCGAAGCCCTTGATGTCGCGCCGCTTGGCATAGACCTCCAGCAGCTTGGTGCGGATCGCGAGACGTTCGGGCGTGCTGCGCATCGCCTCCTTAAGGATCTCCTCGGCCTGCAAATCGCGTCCGTAGGCCAGATAGACGTCAGCCTCGGCGACCGGATCGACGTCACCAATGGCATCGAGCTGCGACAGTGAATACGTCATCGACGACGAGCTTCCGCCGGCATCGCGCGTGTCGATGCGCTGGCCGCCGCTGGCGCCGAAGAACGAATCGGGCTGCAGTCGGCTCTCCAGGAACGAGGTCTCGCCGCTGTCTTTCTTCGAGCGCTGCGTGAAGCGGTAGATCCCGAACAGCGCCAGCAAGGCGGCGAGGATGCCGCCGACGAGGTAAAGCGGGTTCTCGATCAGCGAATCGAAGAAACTCGGCTCGGCCAGCGGCTTGACCGGAGGCCGCGGTGCCGGCTTCGGCGCTGCTGCCGCGCTGGCCGGACGGGCCACCACCGCGGCCGGCATCGATGCCGAGCTCGCGGCCACGACGACAGCTGCCGGAGCCACGATCGCGGGCACCGAGGCCGCTACGGCCGAAGCCGGTGCTGCCGCAACGACGACCGGCGCGGGTGCCGGTGCAATGGCGGGCGCAGGCGCAGGGGCGGGCGCGAACGGAGCCGGCGCAGGCGCGGCGGCCACGATCACCGGAGCCGGAACGATGGCCGGCGCAGCCGGGCGCGCAGCCGCCGTGGTGGCAGGCGCGGGCGCGACCGGAGCCGCGGCGGGCACCGTACTGCCCTGCATGCGCTTCAGGTCGGTCAAATTCTTGTTGAGCTCGGCGACGCGGGCGGCAGCGGCCTGTTTCTCGCGCTCGGCCGAAAGCTTCGCCTCGGCGCTGTTCGGCGCCGTAGCTGCGGTGGCGCCGCTCTTGCTCAGCGTCAGCTTGTCCGGGGTCGGTGCAGCGCTTTGCTTCTTGTCGTCGACAGACGCCTGGACCTTGCCGCCGCTCTGGCGCGCGCTCGACTCGCGCGGCGTCGCTGTCGTCGCGCCGGCGAGGCGCTGGCGATAGGCGCCGAAGTCGGCGCTCTGGGCCTGGATGGTTTGTCGTGCTTCGCCGCTGGCGATGCCTTGGACCGACTCGGTCGACGGCACCGTCAGCACCACACCGGCCCGCAGGCGGTTCATGTTGCTGGCCATGAAGGCATCGGGATTGGCGCGGAACAGAGACACCAGCATCTGGTCGAGCGACACGCCCGGGCGCTGCGTGCGACCCGCGATCTTCGAAAGCGAGTCGCCCGAGCGGACGCGGTATTCGTCGGCACCGGCCCCGGCCCCGGCGCCAACGGAGCGCGCGGAGCGACTACCGTCGTCGCCGGTACTGGCGGCGGGGGCAGCTGTGCGGGCAGCGGCGCGACGCTCACGCGCTTCGGCCCTGGCGGCCTCACGCGCTTCGCGGGCAGTGGCCGCGGCCGGCGTCGACCGGGCCAGGGGCATCGGCGCCGGCGGCGCCGCCGAGATCACCGGCGACGTCGTTGTCCCGGACGAGTTCGGCGCAGCAGTGCGCACAGCGGCCGGTGGATCGAACAACAGCGTGTATTCGCGGACGAGGCGGCCCGTGGCCCAGGAGATCTCGAGGATCACGTCGACGAAAGGCTCCTGGACGCCGCGCTCGCTGATGAGCCGCACATACAGGCGCCCGTCGGCGCGCTTTTCGAGCGTGGCCCGGGTGCTCGGCAAGACCGGGTTGTAGTCGACGTTGGCGGCGCGGTAGGACTCCGGCGGCGCGACGCGGATCTTGAGGTTGGCCTGCTCCTCGGCCGTCATGCTGGTGATGTCGATCTCGGCGCGAAGCACCTCGCCGAGCGAGGACTGCACGTTCAGCCGGCCGAGGCCGAGGGCCGAGACCAGTGGAGAGGCGAGGCAGAGCGCAGCGGCGGCAACGCTCGTCAGCGCGAAGCGCCCCGAGAACTTGGATTTTCTTTTCAAGGCGTCTCCCGGAATGACGATGCGGACTCGTTCACGAGCACGCTGGAGAGGGTGCAAGCAACGGTCGCAGAGGCGGAAATGACCATAGCATCAGCGAGATACGGTGACAAGCTCATGCATTGGCTGACGTTCGCACAGGCGCCGGTTCCGAGTCTTCTGCACGCCGATGTTGCAGCGGGACAACGCCTTCCACGGGGATCGTCGGTTCATCGCTCGAGAAGAATCCGCAGCATGCGGCGCAGCGGCTCCGCCGCCCCCCAGAGCAACTGGTCACCGACGGTGAAGGCGCCGAGGTAGCGCTCGCCCATGGCCAGCTTGCGTAGCCGACCGACCGGAATCGTCATCGTGCCGGTGACCGCCACAGGCGTCAGGTCGCGAACGCTGTCGGCGCGGGTGTTCGGGACGACCTTTACCCATTCGTTGGCGGCGGCGATCATGGCTTCGATATCGGCCAGAGGCACGTCGGACTTCAGCTTGATCGCGAGCGACTGGCTGTGACAGCGCATCGCTCCGATGCGCACGCAGGTGGAATCGACCGCGATCGCGGGCCGCTCCGCACTGCCCAGGCCGAGGATCTTGTTGGTCTCGGCGCCGCCCTTCCACTCTTCCAGGCTGGTGCCGTCACCGCGGTCGACGTCGATCCAGGGAATCAGGCTGCCGCCCAGCGGAACGCTGAATTGCGCCGTCTCGGCCGTCGACATGCGGCGCTGGCGATCCGCGATGCGGCGATCGATCTCAAGGATCGCCGACTTCGGATCGACGAGCAGTTCGGCGACCTCGGCATGCAGGGCACCGTACTGCGTGAGCAGCTCACGCATGTGCTGGGCGCCGCCACCGGACGCCGCCTGGTAGGTCGTGCACGTCATCCACTCGACCAGGTCGGCCTTGAACAGCGCGCCGATGCCCATGAGCATGCAACTTACCGTGCAGTTGCCGCCGATGAAATCGCGCACGCCGCCGGCGAGCGCCTTCTCGATCAGCGGCAGGTTGACGGGGTCGAGAACGATGACGGCGCTGTCGTGCATGCGCAGTGTCTTGGCAGCATCGATCCAAATGCCGTTCCAGCCGGCGGCACGCAGGCGCGGATACACGTCTTTCGTGTAGTCGCCGCCCTGAGCGGTGACGATCACCGCGCAGCGCTTCAACGCCTCGATGTCGAACGCGTCCTGAAGCACGGTCTCGTTCTTCGCATGACGCGGAGCGGCACCGCCTTTGTCGCTGGTGCTGAAGAACAGCGGCTCGATGAGCTCGAAGTCGCCTTCGGCTTCCATGCGCTCGAGCAGCACGGAGCCGACCATGCCCCGCCAACCGACCAATCCCGTGAGTTCCATCGTCATGCCGTCCAGATGTCTTGCCGTTGCCGAGTTTTCTGCTCCCGGCCGCCTGGCCGGACAAGGGCGAGACGAGCGGGCGCGCGCTAGTGGGTGGTGATCTTTTTGCCGCCGAGCGCAGCGACGACGGCGTCGCCCATCGCCCGCGTGCCGACCTTCTGCATGCCTTTAGACCAGATGTCCGCGGTGCGCACACCGGCGCCGAGCACGGTCTGCACGGCCTGCTCGACGCGAACGGCCGCCTGCGGCTGGTGAAGGGAGTAGCGAAGCATCATGGCAACCGAAAGAATTGTAGCCAGCGGGTTGGCGAGGTCCTTGCCGGCGATATCAGGCGCACTGCCGTGGCTGGGCTCGTAGAGACCCTTGCCGGCCGAGTCGAGCGAGGCCGAGGGCAGCATGCCGATCGAGCCCGTGAGCATGGCCGCCTCGTCGGAAAGGATGTCGCCGAACATGTTGCCGGTGACGACGACGTCGAACTTCTTCGGCGCCCGCACGAGCTGCATGGCGGCGTTGTCGACATACATGTGATCGAGCGCGACATCGGGGTATTCGGCGTGCACTTCGGTGACGACGTCTTTCCAGAACTGGAAGGTCTCGAGAACGTTGGCCTTGTCGACGCTGGTCAGCCGCTTGCTGCGCTGGCGCGCGGCGCGGAAGGCGACGTGGGCGATGCGCTCGATCTCGGGGCGGCTGTAACGCATCGTGTCGAAGGCTTCTTCGGCGCCTGCAAAGGCGCCGTCGGGCGAGGCGCGCCGGCCGCGCGGCTGACCGAAGTAGATGTCGCCGGTGAGCTCGCGGATGATGAGGATGTCGAGGCCGGCGACGATCTCGGGCTTCAGGCTGGAGGCGCCGGTGAGCTCCGGGTAGCAGATCGCCGGCCGGAAGTTGGCGAACAGGCCGAGCTGCTTGCGCAGGCCGAGGATCGCCTGCTCGGGCCGAAGCGAGCGCTCCAGGCTGTCGTACTTCCAGTCGCCGACGGCGCCGAACAGGACCGCGTCGGCGGCCTTCGCCAGCGCCAGCGTCGCCTCCGGCAAAGGATGACCGTACGCTTCGTAGGCGGCACCGCCGACGGGAGCGTGCTCGGCCTCGAAGCGGAGGTCGAGCGCGCCGAGCACGCGCTCGGCCTGGGCCACGATCTCGGTGCCGATGCCGTCGCCGGGGAGGATCGCGATCTTCATGTCGTGGCTGCCTTCAAACGATCCTGGCACCGAGCCAGGGCTTCTTCAGCAAGCGCTCCGCCTCGAAGGCACGGATCGCGTCGGCATGACGCAAGGTCAGCGCGATGTCGTCGAAGCCACCGAGCAGGCAGAACTTGCGGAACGGCTCGACCTCGAACGGCAGCTCGACGCCGCCGCTGCGCACCACGACCTGACGCTCGAGATCGATCGTCAGCGTGAAGCCGGGAAAGGCCGCCACCTCGTCGAACAGCGCGCCGACCTCGTGCTCGGCGAGGCGGACCGGCAGAATGCCATTCTTGAAGCAATTGTTGTAGAAGATATCGGCGTAGCTGGGCGCGACAAGAGCGCGAAAGCCGTATTGCTGCAGCGCCCAGGGCGCGTGCTCGCGCGACGAGCCACAGCCGAAGTTCTTGCGCGCGAGCAGGATCGAAGCGCCGCCGTAACGCTTCTGGTTGAGCACGAAATCGGGGTTCGCACGTCGGCTCGACGGGTCCTGACCGGGCTCGCCGTGGTCGAGGTAACGCCACTCGTCGAACAGGTTGGGCCCGAAGCCCGACTTCTTGATCGACTTCAGGAACTGCTTGGGAATGATGGCGTCGGTATCGACGTTTTCTCGGTCCATCGGAGCGACCAGGCCGGCGTGAATGCGAAACGGTTCCATGGCTCAGCCCAGCCTGCGCACGTCGACGAAGTGGCCTTCGATGGCTGCCGCGGCCGCCATCGCCGGGCTGACAAGATGCGTGCGGCCGCCCGCGCCCTGGCGACCTTCGAAGTTGCGGTTGCTCGTCGAGGCGCAGCGCTCACCCGGCTCGAGCCGGTCAGCGTTCATTGCCAGGCACATCGAGCATCCGGGTTCGCGCCACTCGAAGCCGGCCGCCTTGAAGACCGCGTCGAGACCCTCCTTCTCGGCTTGCTTCTTGACGAGCCCCGAGCCCGGCACGACGAGCGCGAGCCGGACGTTCGGCGCGACCCGCGCGCCCAGCCGGCGTACGACCGCAGCTGCCTCGCGCAGGTCTTCGATGCGCGAGTTGGTGCACGAGCCGATGAAGACCTTGTCGACGCGAATGTCGGCGATCGCCTGGTTCGGCTCGAGGCCCATGTAGGCGAGCGCACGCTCGATCGCGACACGCTTGCTGGCGTCCTTCTCGCGATCCGGATCGGGCACGCGGTCACCGACGCCAAGAACCATCTCGGGCGACGTGCCCCAGGTCACCTGCGGCACGACCGTGGCTGCGTCGATGTCGACGGCAGCGTCCCAGTGCGCGCCGGCGTCGGATTGCAGCGTCGTCCAGTCCCTGAGCGCTGCGTCCCACTCGACGCCACTCGGGCTGTACGGCCTGCCTTTCACGTAGGCCAGCGTCGTGGCATCGACGGCAACGAGGCCGGCGCGCGCACCCGCTTCGATCGCCATGTTGCACACGGTCATGCGCCCTTCCATCGAAAGCGCGCGAATGGCCGAGCCGGCGAACTCGATCGTGAAGCCGGTGCCGCCGGCCGTGCCGATACGGCCGATCACGGCGAGCACGATGTCCTTGGCGCTGCAGCCGCGACCGAGCTTGCCCTCGACGCGCACGAGCATGTTCTTCGCCTTCCTGGCCAGGAGCGTCTGCGTCGCCAGCACGTGCTCGACTTCGCTGGTGCCGATGCCGTAGGCGAGAGAGCCGAAGGCGCCGTGCGTCGAGGTGTGGGAGTCGCCGCAGACGACTGTCATGCCCGGCAAGGTCGCACCCTGCTCCGGACCGATGACATGGACGATGCCCTGGCGCAGGTCGGTCATCTTGAACTGGGTGACGCCGTGGCGGTCGCAGTTCGCGTCGAGGGTGTCGACCTGCAGTTTCGAAATCGGGTCGGCGATGCCGTGCGAGCGATCGGTCGTCGGCACGTTGTGGTCGCTGACGGCCAGGTTCGCCGAAAGCCGCCAGACCTTGCGGCCGGCCTGCTCGATGCCTTCGAAGGCCTGCGGACTCGTCACCTCGTGGACGAGGTGACGATCGATATAGAGAAGCGCTGTGCCGTCGTCTTCGCAGCGGACGACGTGGTCGTCCCAGATCTTGTCGTAGAGGGTGCGGGGCATCGGGCGCCTCGGCGCGAAGTCAGTCGTTGGGCATTCTATTGTCGGCGCATAGCCGCCCCGTCGCGGCGTAACCCGGGCAGCGGGGCCAATGGCGAAAAACCGCGGGCCGACGATTTACACCGTCGGGCCGCGAGGCGAAGCTTACGAGCCTGTCCCGAACTCTGTCCAGACTACGGGCGGGTGAACAGCAACCCTTGGCTTGCACCGGAGACGTTGTCAGGCGCGGTGACCATCAACCCCAGAAAGGGCGAAAGCTCAGATTCGCCCGGGGTCTGCGTGATCGTCACGGTTCGTGTCCCGTTGGCGGGCAGCGGCCCGGTGTTGGCGAAGTTCAGCGCCGGCGTAAACGCGTTGAACGAGCCCGTGCCTGGCATTTGCGTCCCCACGCCATCAGTGCCGAAGTAAGAGACCTGGTACTTGAAGCGCGGACTGCCAGCTGTCAGACCCAGACCGTTCGAGGCTGTGGTGCCCGCCCTCGGGACTGCCAACTGCAAAATCGAATTGTCGGTCGGCTGCGTGATGTTGAACAAGATCGTGCCTGCACCCGTGATGTTGCAGTTGGCGTCGGTGGGGAAAAGCGCCGTCGAGTACGTCGTGGCCGACCCGGTCGAACTCAGGCCAGACTGGTTGATGCCAATCAGGATCTTGTTGGGCGTGAACCCCGGCCCGCCGCTGGTGTCGATGCAGACGTCGATTTCCTGAAATGCGAGGGTGGTGGAAGTACGGTTGTAAGTATTCAGGGCAAAAAACACGTTTGTGCCCGAGAGCAAAGTGCCCGCCGCACGAACGTCCGCCTGAGCGATCCCTTGCGGCACCGGCTGGTACAGACCCCAGATCCATAGACCTGGCGTCGTGGTGGTCAGCGCGCTGCCCGCATTCGTAAGGTTCAGGGCACCAGAACCAAGCGTCGCCGACACGTTGGAACGGCCGTGCGTGACGAGGTAGTACGGCACCGACAGCGTGACGTTGCCGTTCAGCCGCGAACTGGAAGGCGCGAGTTGGATGTAGCCACCGATGTCCTGAAAGGACGTGCCGCCCGTTCCCGCGCTGGCAGGCACGCTCAGTGTCACCGGGAACTGGGCATCCCCGTTGCCAGCGACGACGACAGAAGTCGGCACGGTCACGTTGACGCCGGCGGGGCCGACGCTCTTGGTGACAGTTACGTTGAACTGCACTGCCTTCGGCCCAGCGTTGTGAAGGGTGACCTGCTTGGTGGCGGTGAAGTCGGCCAGCAGATCGGCATACCCGAACGACAGGCTCTCGTCCGGGGTGCGCACCACCGCCTGGGTGTTGACGGCCGACAGCGCTTGGGTCAAACCGGAGCCTTCACTACGAGGCGAGTAATCGAGCATCACGCCTGGCGCGGCTGTCTGGACTATGGCTGCACGCAGGTCGGCCACCGACCACGTCGGATGCGCCTGCTTTACCAGCGCCGCAACGCCGGCAATGTGCGGCGTCGCCATCGACGTTCCGGACAGGATCGAGAACGCATTGCCCGTGCCCGACGCCGCCGACACCGTCGAAACGCCGGGGGCGGTGATCCCCGGCCTCAACACACTGTCGCCGATGCGGGCGCCGGCCGACGAGAAGCTGGCCACTCGTGCAAAACTGGAGTTCGGGATCGCTCCGGCGTTGTTGGAGACTGCGCCCGCTGGCGCGGGCGGATTCAGACCAGAGGTTCCGCCGGTCAGCGCCGCAGCGTCCGCCGACAGGACGCCGAAGAACGGGATCGTCACCGGCTCGTAAATGTTTCCCGAACCGGGGTCAGGCGCACCGCCCGGGATCGAACCCTCGTAAGGAGGGTACGACGAGGCCGACGTGTCGATCAACGCTGCTGCGGCGGCACCGAAATGTTGCGCCGCACCGGCACGGAACGTGCGCGCACAGGTGCCGCGCATCGTGACTACCAACTTGCCGGTGATATCAATGCCGCCATTCTGGGACTGGTCATACTCGCTCGGATTGCAGCCCAGCGACACCGTGCCGTTGGCGTTGCGCAGCACGACGATCGGCCAGTTGCTGCCGTTGGCGAACACCCCGCTATTAGAGTTCTGTACGGTCAGCGTCGGACCGGAGCTAAGCTTGAGCGTAGCGACGGGCAACCCCCTCAGCGCGTCGGTGGCAGCAACCGAGATGGCGCCTGGGAACACCGCCGGCGCGCTGGTGATGTAGGGCGTCGGCCCTGCATTGCCCGAGGCGGCGACGACGACGATGCCGGCCGCGACAGCGTTCGCGACGGCCGTCCCCTCGGCAAGGCTGCCGCCGTTAAGGTTGCCGACGTTGCCGAAGTTCGACCCGAGCGACATGCTGATCACGTGCATGCCGTGAGCGACCGCCCAATCGATGGCGTCGCTGACGACATTGGTCGAGCCGGCACAGCCGAAGACGCGGATCGCGTACAGCTCGGCCATCGGTGCAACACCAGGGCCGATCCTAAAAGCACCCGGCGTGTAAGCCGCGGCGTTGTACGGCCCCGTGTAGGTTGTGCCGTCTGCACTGACGCCGAATCCGGTAGCGGTTCCTGCCACGTGCGTGCCGTGGCCGACGCTGCCGCTGGTACTCGGGCAGTCCAGCGGGTTGGGGTCCGGAACAGGGCTGTTGCTGCCGGTGTAGGCATCACCGACCAGATCGGTGCCGCCCTTAACTTTGGGCGCGCCCGGGCCGAACAAAGCCGGATTGGCAGGCATGGTATCGGCTGCAAAAGCCGCTTGGTAAGCGGCGACAGTGCCCGGTCCGCCGAAATCGGCGTGGGTGTAATCGATGCCGCTGTCAATGACCGCGATCTTGACTCCTTGGCCCTGGAATCGGCCTGGCAGTTGCCAAGCCAGAGGTGCGCCGATCAAAGGCACGCTAACGGCGTTGTTGCGCTCGTAGTTACCGATCCGCTGGACATCGATGACGCCAGGTATCG
>JAYTYH010000565.1:0-1547 GCA_043742485.1 Rhizobacter sp. | reverse complement strand
CCCGCGAGATCGTCACCATCGACGGCGTGCGCGTCGAGTACGACGACGGCTTCGGCCTCGTGCGTGCCTCGAACACGACGCCGGTGCTGGTGCTGCGCTTCGAGGGCAGCACCGAGGCGGCGCTGGCGCGCATCCAGCACGACTGCCTCGCTGCCCTGCGCGCCGTCAAGCCCGACGCCCGCATCGACGCTGCGGCGCACTAGCTGCACGACCCGCACGAGCCACACGAGCCGCGGCGCCGGATGCGGGTTCTCATCGTGCGGCTGTCGTCGCTCGGCGACGTGGTCCACGCGGCGCCGGTTCTCGTCGACATCGGCCGGGCTCTGCCCGAAGCGCGCATCGACTGGGTCGTCGAGGAAGCGTTCGCGCCGCTGGTCGGCTGCTTCGCCGGCGTCGACCGCGTCGTGCCGATGGCGCTGCGGCGCTGGCGCAAGAGCCTGGTCGGGTCGCGGGCTGAAATGGGCGACTTCTGGGGCGCTTTGCGCGAGCGCGAGTACGACGCGGTGATCGACCTGCAGGGGCTCGTCAAGAGCGCGGTCGTGACGCGCTCGGCCCGCACCGCCACCGGCGGCAAGCGCTTAGGCCTGGGCAACCGCACCGACGGCGCCGCCTACGAGCCGCTGGCGAAATTCGCCTACGACGACGCCGTCGCGATGCCAGCGCGGATCCACGTCGTCGATCGTTCGCGGCGGCTCGCTGCCGCCGCGCTCGGCTACGTCGTCGACACGCCGCCGCAGGTGCCGTGGCAGGTGCCGGCTGCCGCGGTGGAAGACGCGGCCTGGGCCGACGGCCGTGGCGTGCTGCTCGCCCATGGCTCGGCCAAGGTCGTCAAGCTGCTGCCGGCGGCGTTCTGGATCGCGCTCGGCACGAGCCTCGTCGCCGGCGGCGCCCGCGTGCTGCTGCCGTGGGGCACGGGCGACGAGCGCGAGCGCGCCGTGGAGATCGCCGCCGGCATCGGTGAGGGCGCCCGCGTCGTCGACCGGTTGCCGCTCGGCCGGTTCGCGGCGGCGATCGCGCGCCTGCATGGCTGCATCGGCCTCGACACCGGCATCACCCACGTCGCCGCCACGCTGGGCCTGCCGACGGTGCAGCTATTCATCGAGGACAAGGCCTGGCGCGCGGCCGCGTACTGGGAGCCGAAGACGGCTGTCCTGCAGGCCAGCGAGAGCGCGTTGCCGACGGTGGCGCAGACGATGGCCGCATGGCGGAGCGTGGCGTGAGCGAAGGTGCCTCGTCGCGAGCCGGCTCGCGCGCGGTCGCTGCCGTTGTCTTCCGCGCAGCCTATTCGCTGGTGCTGCGTCTCGCCGTGCCGCTGGTCGCTCTGCGCGTCCTGTGGCGTGGCCGTCGTGAACCGCTCTACGCGACGGCGCTCGGCGAACGCTTCGGGATCTACTCCGGTCCGGCCTCGCCGGGTGCGCTCTGGCTGCACGCCGTGTCGCTCGGCGAGACGCTTGCCGCGGCGCCGCTGATCGAAGCGTTGCGGCAGCGGCGGCCCGGCCTGCGCGTGTTGCTGACGCATGGCACGGCGACCGGCCGCGCCGCCGGCC
>JAYTYH010000564.1:0-1821 GCA_043742485.1 Rhizobacter sp. | reverse complement strand
ATCGCGTAGACCGTCATCTCCGAGTTGTTCGTGAGGCCGAGCTTTTCCAGCACCCGGGCGCGGTACACGCTCACCGTCTTCGGCGACAGCATCAATTGCTCGGCGATGTCGGACAGGCGCTTGCCCGACGCGATCATCACCAGCGTCTGCAGTTCGCGGTCCGAGAGCTTCTCGTGCGCGTTCGCGAGCTGCGGCGTGGTCAGGCTCTCGACCAGCATCTGGGCGATTTCTGGCGTCACGTACTTGCGGCCCTGCGCCACGGTTCGAACGGCCGCGACGATCTGCGCCGGGTCGCCGCCCTTGTTGACGTAGCCGAACGCGCCGGCACGCAGCGCCCGGATCGCGTACTGGTCTTCGGGGTACATCGAGACGACGAGCACGCGCATCGCCGTGCCCTCGTCCTTCAGCACGTGCAGCACGTCCAGGCCGCTGCGGCCGGGCAGGTTGATGTCGAGCACGAGCACATCGGCGGTGCGGTCGCGCATCAGCGTGCGCAGTTCGCCGTAGTCGCCGGCCTCGCCGACGACCTCGATGTCGGGGGCATCCGAGAGCGTGTCGCGGATGCCGCGCCGGATCAGCGCATGGTCGTCGCAGAGCAGGACTTTGATCATGTTGGCTCGATTGCTACAGGTCACCCCATTGGCTCGGGTCGTCGGCGTCGGGGCCGGCCGGTACCGATGGTCCGGCAAGCGGCTGCACCGAGAGCGGGACCGACAGGATCAGCGTGGTCCCGGCCGGGCCGCTGCTCAGGTCGACCCAGCCGCCGACGGTGCCGGCGCGCTCGTGCAGGCCGCGGATACCGAACGAACGCGACTTGGCCAGGTCGTCGGCTACCAGGCCGCGGCCGTTGTCGCTGATCTCCAGCGACAGCACGCCGCCGGCCAGCGACAGGTCGATCTGCACCAGGCTGGCTTGGGCATGCTTGGTGATGTTCGTCAACGCCTCCTGCGCGGTGCGGTAGGCCACCAGTGGCACGCCGGGCGGAAGCTCGACCGACAAGCGCTGCGGCAGGCGCAACTCGCAGGCCATGCCGGTGCGCTTCTCGAAGCGCGAGGCGATCCACTGCAGCGCGGCCACCAGGCCCTGCTCGAGGATCGCCGGGCGCAGGTTGTGCATGATGCGTTTGCTCGAATCGATCGCCAGCGTCAACGTCTCGAGGGCCGAGTTCACGCGGCTCAGGACCGCATGTGAATCGGTGTGGCGGGCGATCCATGCGAGGTCGAACTTCAGCGCGGTGAGCGAGCCTCCGACGTCGTCGTGGATCTCGCGTGCGATCGATGTGCGCTCCTGCTCGATGCTGGTCTGCAGGTGCTGTGCCAGTTCGCGCAGGCGCTGCTTGGACTCGTCGAGCTCGCGGTCGGCGCGCACCCGGGCCCGGCGCGTCTCGGTCGCCTCGACGGCATGCAGCAGCGCAGGCACCAGCCGGGCCAGGTTGTTCTTCAGAAGGTAGTCGTTGGCACCGTTGCGCATGGCTTCGACGGCCGTGTCCTCGCCGATCTCGCCCGACACCAGGATGAAGGGGATATCGCGCCCGCACGCCTTCAGCAGGTCCAGCGCCACCAGGCCAGAGAAGCCCGGCAGGTTGTAGTCCGAAATGACGACGTCCCAGTCGTCTTCCAGAGCCGCGAGGAATTCGGCTTCGGAATCGACGCGGCGCACGTCGACCTTCAGGCCGCCGCGCAGCAAGTGCGCCAGGGTCAGCTCGTGGTCAAGCTCGGAGTCTTCGAGGTGCAGGACCCGAATTTCGCCGTTGAGGATCGCGCTCGGGGTCGGGGCATTCATGCGGAAGAGTATGCCCCGATCGGCACGGCACGGGCAAAA
>JAYTYH010000563.1:0-5233 GCA_043742485.1 Rhizobacter sp. | reverse complement strand
CATCCTCGACGCCGCTAACGAGCTCATCTCGAAGAACTCGCGCCGGCTCGGCAAGAACCTGCGCACCGAGGCCGGCCCGGGCGAGCCGGTGCGCGTGCACGAGGCGACGAGCGACTTCGCCGAGGCACAGTGGTTCATCGAAGAGGCCCGGCAGCTGCACCGAGAAGGCACGCCGCGCCACGAGATCGCACTGCTCTACCGCAGCAACGCGCAAAGCCGGGTCATGGAGAGCGCGCTCTTCAACGCGAGCATTCCGTACAAGGTCTACGGCGGCCTGCGCTTCTTCGAGCGCGCCGAGGTCAAGCACGCGCTCTCGTACCTGCGCCTGATCGAGAACCCGAACGACGACACCAGCTTCCTGCGCGTGGTGAACTTTCCGGCCCGCGGCATCGGCGCGCGCACCGTCGAGCTTCTGCAAGATGCCGCCCGGGCCAGCGGCCGCAGCCTCTGGCAGAGCGTCGACGCGGTGGCCGGCAAGGGCGGCAACAACCTGACGGCGTTCACCCATCGCGTCGACGCCATGCGCGAGCAGACCCGCGGGCTGACGCTGCGCGAGATCATCGTCCACATGCTCGAGGCCTCGGGCCTGATCGACTTCTACAAGACCGACCGCGAAGGCAAGGACCGGCTCGAGAACCTCGAAGAGCTGGTCAATGCCGCCGAGGCGTTCGTGACGCAGGAAGGCTTCGGGAAAGACGCGGTGGCGCTGCCCGTCGACGAGGTCGGCGGGGCGGCGAGTATTTTTCGAGGCGAAGCCGGCAAGGCGGAATTCAACCTCCCCGTTCTCTCGGAGGGCGGGGTCGGGGGTGGGAGCGGTCCTGTCGGCGGAACGCCGGTCTCGGGGCCGGGCGTTCCGCCCGATGCCGAGACCGGCGAGATCATGTCGCCGTTGGCTGCCTTTCTCACCCATGCCTCGCTCGAGGCCGGCGACAACCAGGCCCAGGCCGGCCAGGACGCCGTCCAGCTCATGACCATCCACGCCGCCAAGGGCCTCGAGTTCGATTGCGTCTTCATCACCGGCCTCGAGGAAGGCCTGTTCCCGAACGAGAACTCGTCGAGCGACCTCGACGGCCTGGAAGAGGAGCGCCGCCTGATGTACGTGGCGATCACGCGGGCACGCAAGCGCCTCTATCTCAGCTTCTCGCAGACGCGCATGCTGCACGGGCAGACGCGCTACAACGTCAAGAGCCGTTTCGTCGACGAGCTGCCCGAGTCGGCGCTGCGCTGGATCACGCCGCGCAACCAGAGCTTCGGCTCCGGCTTCGCCCGCGAATACAACCAGGCCTGGCAGCGCGGCTCGGGGCTGCAATCGATCGTCGGCGCCGGCCGCGCCGAACCGAGGCCCTGGCAGCTGCCCGCGGTGGTGCCGAAGGCGCCGACCCACGGCTTGCGCTCCGGGCAAAGCGTGTTCCATACCAAGTTCGGCGAGGGCGTGATCATCACGCTCGAAGGCAGCGGCGAAGAAGCCCGGGCCCAGGTCAACTTCGGCCGCCACGGCATGAAGTGGCTGGCGCTGTCGATCGCGAAGCTGACGCCGGTGGATTGACCGCGTCGCTCAGCGACGCTGGTCAGCAGCCACCGCCGTGCAGGCGATTCAAGCGCTCGACGTCTTCCGGTCGGTCGACGTCCCAGAGCGTCTCGCCTTCGTCGCAGGGCAGACCGAGGCCGCGCAGGCGCTCGCGCGTTTGCGCCAGCACGCGCTCGCTGCTCCAGTCGATGCGCTCGAAGACTCCGGGCGTGTCGCGGCGCAAGCCGATGAGAACGTAGCCGCCGTCCTCGGCCGGCAGCAATGCCGCCGCGTGACCCCGGCGCAAGGCGTCGGCCGAGCGCTGGAGGTGGCGTTCGCAGAGCGCCGGGCAATCGGTGCCGATCACGATCAGCGGTCGCCGCGAGCCGGCATGTGCGAACGCCGCGGCCATGCGCGCACCGAGATCGCCTCCGACTTGTGCGCGGAGTGCGACGCCGAGGCAGCGGTGGACGGCGCGAAAGAAGCGGTGCGTCGCATCGGGCGCACACCACAGCGTCACCTCGCCGAGACGGGCGCGCAGGGCGATGCGTAACGTCTGCAGCGCCATACGACGATGCAGGCGGGCCGCGCCGGCAGCGCCGAGCGTGGCGATGAGCCGGGTCTTGCACAGCCCCGCGATCGGCGCCTTGGCGAAGACGGCGATGTCGACCGGCGCCTCAGCCATCGGCACCCGTGCGGTAGGCACGCGCCAGGCGGGCCGGGTCGGCGCCGAGCGCGTAGGCAGCGCGCAGCCGCCACATCAGCCAGACGGTGCGGCAGACGCCGAAGCGCTCCCAGCGCCGTGCGGAAGTCACCACCACCGCGCGCAGGCAGGCCGGCCGGCCCAGCTGCCTGAGCCGCGTCGAGAGCGCAATGTCTTCCATCAGTGCCAGGTTGGCAAAGCCGCCGACAGCGCGAAACGACGCAGCGTCGACGAACAGGGCCTGGTCGCCGGTGGCGATGCCGCTCAGGCGCGAGCGCAGGTTGATCAGCCGCTCGATGACGCGGAACACCGGCCGCGGGCTGTCGAGGCGGACGTCGAAGCGGCCCCATCGGTACCCGGTTGACAGCGCCGCGCCGACGAGGCGGTCGGCATCGGCGGGAAGCGCGGTGTCGGCATGCAGGAAGAGAAGGCTGCGACAGTCGAGCGCCGCGGCGCCGGCGTTCATCTGTGCGGCCCGGCCGCGCGGCGTAATCAGCACCAGGTCGGCGTGGCCTTCGGCGATGGAAACGCTGGCGTCGGCACTGCCGCCGTCGACCACGACGACGCGGACCCCGCGCTCGCGCAGCGGCTGCAGCGCGCGCAGGCGCTCGGGCAGACCCTCCGCCTCGTCCAGCACCGGCACGACGACGACGAGGCCGGTCGATGAAGCAAGGTGACCCATGGCGCGCTTCTCAGCCGCGCCGCCAAGTATGGAAGCGCTCTGCCACCGCGAGCAGCCGGCCCGGTGCATGCGCCTTGCGCCATACAGCGGCCGCGTTCTTGTTCGCTTCGGCCATCGTCGGATAGACGTGGATGGTGCCGAGGACCTTGCCGAGGCCGAGGCCGTGCTTCATCGCCAGCACGTACTCGGCGATCAGGTTGCCGGCGTCCTCGCCGACGATGGTGACGCCGAGGATCTTGTCCTTGCCCGGCGGCGTCAGCACCTTGACGAAGCCTTCGGTGGCGCTGTCGGCGATGGCGCGGTCGAGGTCGGCGAGCGCATAGCAGGTGACCTCGACCTCGATCTTGCGCTCCTTCGCCTCGCGCTCGTTGATGCCGACGCGAGCGACCTCGGGTTCGGAGAAGGTCGCGGCCGGGATCACGCGGCTGCTGATGCGCAGCTTCCAGAACGGATCGAAGAGCGCGTTGTCGGCCGCGTACCAGGCCTGGTACGCGGCCGTGTGCGTGAACTGCCACGGCCCGGCGACGTCACCGGCAGCGTAGATGTTGGGCAGAGAGGTGCGCAGGAAGTCGTCGGCCGCCACGGTCTTGTCGCAGTCGATGCCGAGCGCTTCCAGGCCGATGCCCTTCAGGCGCGCTTTCCGGCCGACGGCGACGAGGACGGCGTCGAACGGCAGGCGGACCTCGTGGCCGTCGTGCTCGGCCACCAGCACGCGCTCGCCGCCCGCGGTCTCGAAGCGCACCGCCTTGTGGCCGAGGCGAAGGTCGATGCCGTCCGCGGCGAAGCGGCGGCCGATCAGCGCGCCGACGTCGTCGTCTTCGCGCGAGAGCAGCTGTGCGCCAAATTCGACGATCGTCACCTTCGAGCCGAGCCGGCTGAACGCTTGCGCCAGCTCGGCGCCGATCGGGCCGCCGCCGAGCACCACCAGGCGCGCCGGCAGCGCGCGCAGCGACCAGATCGTCTCGGAGGTGAGGTAGCCGCTGCTCGCGATGCCAGCGATGTCGGGCACGACCGGCTCGGCGCCGGTAGCGACGACGATGCTGCGCGTGCTGATGCGCTGCGTGCTGCCGTCGTCGCGCGTGATCTCGACTTCCCACGGCGTCGTGATGCGGGCGTCGCCGCGCACCACGTCGACGCCGAGACCGCGGTAGCGCGCCACCGAATCGTGCGGCGCGACCTCGCCGACGATGCGCTGCACGCGCTCCATCACGGCGGCGAAATCGACCTCGGCGCGGGCGTCTGGCACGCCCAGTTCGGCCGAGTTCGCGATGTCGGCGACGAGCCGCGCCGAGCGGATCAGCGCCTTCGACGGCACGCAGCCGGTGTTGAGGCAGTCGCCGCCCATGCGCGCCCGCTCGACCAGGGTGACCTTGGCCTTGAGGGTGGCCGCGATGTAGGCGGCGACCAGCCCGGCCGAGCCGGCACCGATGACGACGAGGTTGCGCTCGAAGCGGGCCGGCTTGTTCCATTGCGCAGTGCGGCGGCGGGCGCGAACCATGTCGAGCACCTTCTTCGCGATCAGCGGCGCGATGCCGAGCAGCAGGAGCGAGCCGAGCAAGGCGGGCGAGGCGACGTCGGAGAGCGAATCGATGGCCGCCAGCCGGGCGCCGGCATTGACGTAGACGATGGTGCCCACAAGCATGCCGAGCTGGCTGACGACATAGAAGGTGACGACGCCGATGCTGGTCAGGCCCATCGCCAGGTTGATCAGGAAGAACGGCAACCCGGGCACCAGTCGCATGGTGAACAGATAGAAGGCGCCGTCCTTGCGCATGCTCTCCTGGACCGACTTCAGGCGTTCGCCGAAGCGCGCCTGGACCCAGTCGTGGAGGACGAGGCGCGAGAGCAGGAAGGCGAGCGTCGCGCCGATCGACGCGGCGAAGGATGTGATCAGCGTGCCTTCGAGGAGGCCGAAGACGGCGCCGGCAGCGAGCGTGAGGATGGTGGCGCCGGGGATCGAGAGCGCCGTCACGGCGACGTAGAGCGCGAAGAAGGACGATGCCGCGACGAGTGGGCGAGCCTGTCGCCACGTCTCGAGGTTGCCCTGCTGGCGCTTGAGCGCTTCGAGGCTCAGGTAGCGGCCCAGGCCGGATGCGAAAAAGGCGACGAGGGCCTCGCCCCGAGAGGCCGCAAAACCGATGGCAACCAGCGCGTCAACGAAGCCGATTCCATCAGCGGGCACCGCCAAAACGGGCAGATCTGCTCCGACTCCGCCGCCTGCAAAGGTGGCCTGCGCAGTGGATTCGGCAGCCCTGGCAGCCTCTTCACCGCGGCACAGCCGAGTCACTTCGTTGGCCAGCACAACCTTGGCCTGATTGATTTCAGTGCCCTCAAGCGCTTC
>JAYTYH010000562.1:0-7762 GCA_043742485.1 Rhizobacter sp. | reverse complement strand
CCGGCAGCGTCAGTGGACATGGCGCGGGTTCTTCGGTGCGGTGGTGGTGTCGGTCTCCGCGGTGCCGGCGGCCTCGGGCGCCTCGCCTTCGAGCTCGTCGTCGCCAGGTAAAGCCCAGAAGAAGCGATCGGGCACGACGTTGCCCATGCCCGGCCGGAAGCCGGCGTCGAGCGCCTGGTCGAGGAAGGCGAGCGCTTCGCCGACGGCCGCGTGCAATTCGACGCCGGTGGCGAGCAAGGCCGCCAGGCCGGCCGACAGCGTCTCGCCGGCACCGACGAAGGTGGTCTCGAAGCGCTCGAACTTCTCGCCCGTGATCGGCCCTTGCGCCGAGGCGAGCACGTTGTCGAGGAACTGGTCGGGCAGCGGCACGCTCGTCACGAGCACGTAGCGCGTGCCGTGCTTGCTGGCGGCAACGGCGATCTCGCGCGACGACGGCGGCCGTTCGCCTTCCCAGTCGGGCAGGAGAAAGTCGGTCAGCGTCTGATGGCTGCCGACGAGCACTTCGGTCTGCGGCAGCACGAGGTCGCGAAATGCCTCGAGGTAGGCCTGCTGTTCTTCCTCCTCGACCCAGGAAAGGTTGGGAAGATAGGCCACCAGCGGCACATCGGGATAGTCGGAAAGGATCTCGGCGACGGCGCTGACGCCTTCGACGGAGCCGAGAAAGCCGACCTTCCAGGCCGCGATGGTCACGTCTTCGAGAACGCTGCGCGCCTGCTCGACGATCACGTCGGCGTCGATCGCGTGGTGATCGAAGATCTCGGCGGTGTCGCGCATCACGATGCTGGTGACGACGGGCAAGGCATGGGCGCCCATGGCCGCGATAGTCGAAACGTCGCCGGCGGTGCCGCCTGCACCGCTCGGGTCGCTGACGTTGAAGCTCATCACGCAGGCCGGCGCCGGCTGCTCCTCGAGGTCGGCGGAGGCGGCGTCGGCGGCAGGGGGAAGGGCAGTCATCAGGTGTTCGCAAGCCGCGTGAGGAGCCGTTCGAAGAGGCCCTTACAGACCTCTAGCCGAACGTGAAGAATGTTGCGTATGTACCTACACAGCCTTGCTTTTTCGCGGAGGGCAGTGCCTACAATCTGTTCGTATTGTAGTGAAGGCATGGCCCCGAGCGAGACGTGAGCGACCCCAAGACCTGGATGTGCCTGATCTGCGGATGGATCTACGACGAAGCGGAAGGTGACGCGGAGCATGGCCTCGCACCGGGCACGGTGTGGGCGGATGTCCCGATGAACTGGACCTGCCCCGAGTGTGGTGCCCGCAAGGAAGATTTCGAGATGGTGCAGATCTGACCGCGCACCGCTTGCGCTTCGTCACTCGAGGAGAACGCCAGTGACGAACGCGGCCGGAGCCGAAAGCGCGGGTTTGAAGGTGCTGGTCATCGACGACAGCAACACCATCCGTCGCAGCGCCGAAATCTTTCTGAAGCAGGGTGGTTATGAAGTGCTGCTCGCCGAAGACGGCTTCGATGCCCTCTCGAAGGTCAACGATCACGATCCAGACCTGATCTTCTGCGACATCCTGATGCCGCGCCTCGACGGCTACCAGACCTGCGCGATCATCAAGCGCAACGTCAAGTTCCAGACGGTGCCGATCATCATGCTGTCTTCAAAAGACGGCCTGTTCGACAAGGCCCGGGGCCGCATGGTCGGCTCCGAGGACTACCTCACCAAGCCGTTCACCAAAGATCAGTTGCTGCAGGCCGTGCAACAGCACCGCCGCACTGCCTGACCCGCGCCGCGCTTCCTGCGCGACGCACGCTGACCGAAGAAAGCGATTCATGCCGATCCAGAAGATCCTGCTCGTTGACGACTCGAAGACCGAGCTGCATCATCTCTCGGAGATGCTCGGCAAGAACGGCTTCGCCGTGCGCACCGCCGAGAACGGCGAAGAGGCGATGAAGCGGCTCGGCGAAGAAAAGCCCGACCTCATCCTGATGGACGTCGTCATGCCCGGCCAGAACGGCTTTCAGCTGACGCGCGCCATCACCCGCGACCCGCGCTTTTCGACGGTGCCGGTGATCATGTGCACGAGCAAGAACCAGGAAACCGACAAGGTCTGGGGCATGCGCCAGGGCGCCCGCGACTACATCGTCAAGCCGGTCGACCAGACCGAGCTGATGGCGAAGATCCACGCCTTCGACTGACCTCGATCCACCGACCGACGAGCCCACGTGAATGGCGAACAAGCAGGCCTTGCGCGACCTCCAGACGCGACTCGCCGAGCGGCTCCAGGCCGCCCGCACCGAGCCGCTTGCGAAGTCCTGGCTGGCGGTCGAGTGCAGTTCGCGCGGCTTTCTCTTCCCGCTGCGCGACGCCGGCGAGATCTTCGCGATGTCGCCGCTGCTGCCGGTGCCGCACAGCCACCGCTGGTTCCTCGGCGTGGCTAACCTGCGCGGCCACCTGCACGGCGTCGTCGATCTGGCTGGCTTTCTCGGCGTCAAGGCGGTCGAGCCGGGTCGTGACCACGCCCGCCTGGTCGGTTTCAACCAGGAGCTGAACATCAATTGCGTGCTGCTCGTGGACCGGCTCTCCGGCCTGCGCAGCGAAGACGAGTTGACGCCCGACGTCGACGACGGTGCAGAGCGCCCCGCCTTCGCGGGCGGGCGCTTTCGCGACGCCTCGGCTTGCGTCTGGCAGGAACTCAATCTCGTCGAGCTCGCCAGCGACGAGTCGTTCCTGCGGATCGTCGGCTAAGTCGTGCCGAAACGGCACAACCGGAAGAGGGCCATATGAGCTTCGTGAACAAGATCAAGGGATGGGGACAAAAAGGGCCGGAGTCGGAGCGCGACGTGCTCGAGCACGACGCCGCTTTCGCCGACGCCTACGCGCAAGCCGGCGGCACCGCAGCGTCGATGCCGGCCGATCTGCCGCTGGCCGACATCGGCACCGACGCGTTCGACGCACCGCCGGCGCAGCAGCCTGGCAACGACGCGATGTCGTCGCGTGCTTCGATCATCTCGGAAGCCGTGCCTTCGGAGATCGCCGATTTTTCGGAGACGCGCCTGCAGGATTCCGATGCCGCCACGGCAGCGCCGGGTGCGGCCTTGCCACTGATCGGTGGCCGCCCGGTCGGCGAACAGCAGCGCATCCTCTTCGTCATCCTCGGGCTCGGCCTGCTCGGCCTCATCGTGCTGACGGTCATGTCGTGGATTTCGGCAAGCCGGGGCTCCGCCCAGATCGCCGCCAGCGGCCAGGCGCTGATGCAGTCGCAGCGGCTCGCCAAGTCCGTGTCGCAGGCGATGGTCGGCGTCGCCAGCGCCTTTCCAGAGGTCAAGGAAAGCGCCGACGTGCTGTCGGCGAACGTGCGTAGCCTGAAGAACGGGCAAGGCAGCGTCGCCGCCGCGCCTTCAGACGTGCAGGACTCGCTCGACACGGCGCTGCTGCTGGTCGATCGTGCCGAGAAGAACGCCTCCGTCATCCTCGGCCAGCAGAAAGCGCTGACCGAAGTCGGGCAGTCGCTCCGCGCCATCAACCGTGCCTCGTTCGACCTGCTCGAAGGCGCCGAGGCTCTGCTGGCGCTGAAGCTGCAGCGCGACGTCAATCCGGCCGAAGTAGCGCAGCTGAGCCAGCTGGTGATGCTGACCCAGCGGATCGGCAAGTCGGCCAACGAATTCCTGACTGCCCAGGGCGTCAACCCCGAGGCCGTGTTCCTGCTGGACAAGGATCTGACCGCCTTCGCCGACATCTCGCGCGGCCTGCTCGATGGCAACGCCCAGATGAACCTGCCCGGCATCCGCGACCCGCAGATCCGCGATCGTTTGACGGCGTTGATCAAGCGATACCAGGAAACGAAGACGCGCGGCAGCGAGATCCTGGGCAACCTGCGGGGCCTGAGTGCGGCACGCGACGCCTCGACCAACATCCTCGGCGACAGCGAGCCGCTGCGCAAGGATCTCGAGACCGTGCAGGACAGGCTCGGCACGGAGACGGGCTTGAGCGGCCTCACCGTCGCGCTGCTGGTGCTGTCGGCGCTGTTCGTCGTGCTCGGCGGCACCGGGTTGCTGCGGCTCTACGTCACCGACCAGGGCCAGCGCGCATCGCTGGCGGAGGGCTACCGCGTGGAGGCCGAGGGCCAGGAGAAGGAAGCCAAGCGCGTCAACGACGCCAACCAGGCTGCCATTCTTCGCCTCATGAACGAGCTGCAAGGCGTCGCCGAAGGCGACCTGACGCAGCAAGCCACGGTCACCGAAGACATCACGGGCGCCATCGCCGACTCGGTGAACTACACCGTCGAGGAACTGCGCACGCTGGTCTCGCAGGTGCAGGGCACCGCGGCCCGGGTGACGGCCACGACCGAGCAGGTCGAGGCCAACTCCACAGAGCTGCTCGCCACGTCGTCCGAGCAGCTGCGCGAGATCCGCGACACCGGCGAGTCGGTGCTGCAGATGGCCGGCCGAATCAACAACGTGTCGGCGCAGGCGCAGGAAACGGCGCAGGTGGCGCGGCAATCGCTGGCGGCGGCCGAGTCGGGTCGACAGGCCGTGCAGAACACGATCGGCGGCATGAACTCCATCCGCGACCAGATCCAGGAAACCTCGAAGCGGATCAAGCGCCTCGGCGAGTCGTCGCAGGAGATCGGCGAGATCACCGAGCTGATCTCGGACATCACCGAGCAGACCAACGTGCTGGCGCTGAACGCAGCGATCCAGGCCGCTTCCGCAGGCGAGGCCGGTCGCGGCTTCTCGGTGGTGGCCGAGGAAGTGCAGCGGCTGGCCGAACGCTCGGCCGACGCCACGCGTCAGATCGCGGCGCTGGTCAAGACGATTCAGACCGACACCCAGGATGCCGTCGGCGCCATGGAGCGATCGACGCAAGGCGTGGTCGAAGGAACGCGCCTGTCCGACGCGGCCGGCACGACGCTGATCGAGATCGATCGCGTCACGCGCCAGCTGACCGAGCTTGTGACGTCGATCTCGCAGCAGTCGCTTGCCGAAGCGCAGTCGGCCAACGTCGTTGCCGCCAACATCCAACACATCTTCGCGGTCACCGAGCAGACCGGCGAAGGCACCCGCTCGACGGCGCAGATGGTGCGCGAGCTCTCGCGCACGGCCGAAGAGCTGAAGCAGTCCGTGTCGCGCTTCAAGATCGCCTGATCGCGCTTGCGGAGACGCCGATGGACAGCAATCTCATGGGCTTGGAAGAGCTGCCGAAGACCGAGCCGTCGAGCGACGACCTGAGCGCGGTTGCCTGGGTCTACGAGGAGCTTCGCCGCTCGCTCGACGCCGCCCACAAGTCGCTGCGGCGTTTCCTGAAAGACTCCGAAGCCGTCACCGGCTCCGACATCGACTCGGTCGATCCGGGCATCCTGCGCACGGCGCGCTCGCAGATCCACCAGGGCGTCGGTGCGCTCGAGCTGGTCGGCTTGCCGGCGGCGGCGATCGTGCTGCGGGCCAGCGAAACGGCGGTGCAGCGCAGCATCACACGGCCGCAAGCGCTCACGCCCGAGCTGGTCGCCGACATCGAGCACGCGTCGTTCGGCCTGCTCGACTATCTCGGCCGCGTTCTCGCCGGCAAGCAGGTCTCGCCGCTGTCGCTGTTCCCGCAGTACCGCGCGGTACAGGAGGCGGTCGAGGCCGACCGGGTCCATCCGGCCGATCTCTGGGCCATGGACTGGCGCTGGCGCGAGGTCGAGAGCGATCCGGAGGTCGTCGCCCGCGAGGCCGACAGCACGGTGCGAGCCGAGCTCGAGGGCAACCTGCTGTCGCTGATGCGGGGCACCCAGGCGCTGACCGCGGCGGCCAGGATGAGCGAGATCTGCGCCGGTCTCGGCGCCGGCTCCGCCCACCCGCAGGTGCGCACGTTCTGGAACCTGGCCGCGGCCCTGTTCGAGGCTCAGCACCACGGCTTGCTCGGCTTCGACGTCTTCACCAAGCGCGTCGCTTCGCGCCTGCTGTCGCAGTTCCGCATCCTGCAGCGCGGCGACTCCGACGTGTCCGAGCGTCTCGCCCGCGACGTCCTCTTCTTCTGCTCGCAGGCCGGTATCGCCGGGCGAACCCGCGCCCCACGCCTGGCCGCCGTGCGCGTCGCCTATGGCTTGGCCGAGCAGGCACCGATCGACTACTCGCTGAGCGTGCTCGGCCGCTTCGATCCGGCCGTCGTCGCCCACGCCAAGAAGCGCGTCGTCGCAGCCAAGGAATCGTGGTCGGCGAGCGCCGGCGGCGAGATGCATCGCCTCGCCGGCCTCTCCGAGCAGTTCGCGCTCGTCGGCGACTCGTTGCGCAAGCTGTTCCCGTTCGGCGAATCGTTCGCCGCCGAGCTCCAGGCCGCAATCGTGCAGACGCAGCAGTCGCAGGCGGCGCCGCCGCCGGCGCTGGCCATGGAAGTGGCGACCAGCCTGCTCTATCTCGAGGCCGCCCTCGACGACGGCGACTTCGACCAGCCGGAGCACGCCGACCGTGTCCGCCGCCTAGGCGAGCGGCTCGGCGCCGTGCGCGGCGGTGCGCCGCCGCAGCCACTCGAAGCCTGGATGGAGGAACTGTACCGGCGCGTCTCCGAACGGCAGACGATGGGCAGCGTCGTCCAGGAATTGCGCGCCTCGCTCTCCGAAGTCGAGAAAGCGATCGACCAGTTCTTCCGCGACCCCGAGGATCACGGCGGCCTCGTCGAAGTGCCGGTCAAGCTGGCCTCGATGCGCGGCGTTCTGTCCGTGCTCGGCATCGACTCCGCGTCACAGGCGCTGCTGCGCATGAAGGGCGAGGTCGAGGGCATGGTCTCGACCGAGATCGACATCGGTCGCATCCGCGCCGCCGGCGTTTTCGACCGCCTTGCCGGCAACCTGTCGGCGCTCGGTTTCCTGATCGACATGCTGAGCGTGCAGCCGCAGATGGCGAAGTCGCTCTTCGTCTTCGATGCCGAATCGGGCACGCTGTCGCCGGTGATGGGCCGCAGCGCCGCGGCCACTGCGATGCCGAGCGCGCCACCGGTCGAGCCGCGCCTGATCGAGCAGGCCCAGATGCTCGCCTTCAGCTCGGTGCGCGAGGACGTGCCGCTGCTCGACGTCAGCCGTGACCTCGAGCGCCTCTCGCACGAAGCGCAGGCTGCCGACCAGCCGGCGCTCGCCGCCGCGGTGCTGAAAGCCCAGGAGGCGATCGGCAAGGCCGCCGACGATCCGGCCAGCGTCGCCAGCGCCCGTGGCGATCTCTCGGAAGCGCTCGTCGACTTCGTCGCCACGGCGACCGAGCCGGCCGGCTTCGCGCCCGTCAGCGAGCCGACGCCGCTGGCGCCGCTGAAGTCGATCTCGCTGGTCGGCGACCTCGAGCACGACGACGAGATGCGCGATGTCTTCCTGGAGGAGGCACGCGAAGTCGTCGAGGCGGCTCAGGCGGCGTGCGCAGAGTTGCGGTCGTCGCCCGGCGACCTCGGCCTGCTGACGACCGTTCGGCGCGCCTTCCACACCCTCAAGGGCAGCTCGCGCATGGTCGGCCTGAAGGCCTTCGGTGAAGCCGCCTGGGCCTGCGAGCAGGTTTTCAACACGCAGCTTGCCGGACAGAGCGCGGCCGAGCCGCCACTGATCGAGTTCTCGACCTGGGCTCTCGATCACCTCGCCGGCTGGGTCGAAGACATCGCCGGCCACCGCGACGAGAACCGCAGCGAAGGCGAAGTGAAGATGGCGGCCGACCGGCTGTCGCGACGCATGCAGACCGGCGCCGAAACCTCCGACATCTCGTTGCCCATGGAGATCGGCGGCGGCTTGCCTGCCAGCCTGCCGAGCCGCGCCGACCTCGAGTTCGGCCAGGCGCCGCTGTCGCTCGATTTCGCCG
>JAYTYH010000561.1:0-5178 GCA_043742485.1 Rhizobacter sp. | reverse complement strand
GGCGTGAAGGCGACGAGGCAGACGACGACGATCGGCGCCAGCATGAAGACCAGGAAGAGCGTGTGGAAGGCGTTCGCCAGCGGGCCGTTGCGGTTCATTCAAACACCGCCTTGTAGCGGCGCTCGATCAGCCGGTTGCTGACGAGGATGATGACCACCAATGCCGCCAGCAGCAGCACCGCGACGGCAGCGCCGAGCGGCCAGTCGAGGGTGTTTAGGAACTCGTCGTAGGCCAGCGTCGAGGCCACCTTCAGGCGCCGCCCGCCGATGATCGCCGGCGTCGCGAAGGCGCTCGCCGCCAACGCGAAGACGATGATGCCGCCCGACAACACGCCGGGCATCACCTGCGGCAGGACGACGCGCCGCAGCACCGTCGCCTGCGAGGCGCCGAGGGAGCGTGCGGCGTTCTCGATCTGCGGGTCCAGGCGCTGCAAGGCCGCCCACACCGACAGCACCATGAAGGGCATCAGCACGTGAGTCAGGGCGACGACGACACCGGTTTCTGTAAACATGAAGGGAATCGGCGTGCTGATCACATCGAGCGCCATCAGCGCCTTGTTGACGACGCCGGTCGCGCCGCCGAAAAGCAGCGCCCAGCCGAGCGTGCGCGCGACCACCGAGATCAGCAGAGGCCCGAGGATGATCATCAGGAAGATGCCCTTCCAGCGCGCGGTCATGCGGTTGAGGATGTAGGCCTCGGTCGCGCCAGTGACGGCACAAGCGAAGGTCACCCAAAGCGAGATGCGCAGCGTGCGCAAGAACATCTCGCCGAAATACGGATCGGTGAAGAGCTCACGCCAGTTTTTCAGGATGAAGACGGTGCGGATGCCCTCCGTGCCGCTGAAGTCGTGGAACGACAGCAGCAGGGTCAATGCCAACGGCACGATCACGACGGCCGCGAACAGCGCCATCGCCGGCGCGCTCAGCGCATACGGCAGCAGGCCCGGGCCGGGTTCAGACCGCACGGCGCGCGTCCCACGTCAGGTTCACGCTCTCACCTTCCTCCGGGGTCGGTTCGCCGGAGTTCTGGCGGATCACCGTCACCACGCCGGCCGCGGTGTCGACCTGGTAGAGCCAATGATTGCCCTGGAAGATCCGCGTCGCAACGCGTCCGGCAAGACGCCCAACGCCGCCCGCAGTGAATGCGATCTTCTCCGGACGGACGCTAACGAACGCCTCGTTGCCACAGCACAGCCCGGGGCCGAGCGCCTCGCGCGCGATCAAGTTGGTTTTGCCGAGGAAGCTCGCCACGAAGGCGCTGGCCGGCCGCTCGTAGGCCTCGTGCGGCCGAGCGATCTGCTCGACGCGGCCGGCGTTCATCACCACGACCCGGTCCGACAATGCCATCGCCTCGGCCTGGTCGTGGGTGACGAGGATGGTGGTGGTTCCGACGGTGCGCTGGATCTGGCGCAGTTCGATCTGCATCTCCTCGCGCAGCTTGGCGTCGAGGTTGGAGAGCGGCTCGTCGAGCAGCAGTATCCGCGGCCGGATCACCAGCGCACGGGCCAGCGCGACGCGCTGCTGCTGCCCGCCCGACATCTTCCTAGGAAAGCGCTCGGCGAACTCCGCAAGACCGACGAGTTGCAGCGCTTCCTTGACGCGGCTGTCACGCTCGGCCCGGCCCACCTTGCGCATCTCGAGCCCGAAGGCCACGTTCTCCGCGGCCGTAAGGTGCGGGAACAGCGCGTAGCTCTGGAAGACCACCCCGAGGCCGCGCTCGCTAGGCCGTACCGCGAGCAGATCTCGGCCTTCCAGCAGCACCGAACCGGAGGTAGTGTCGACGAAGCCGGCGATCATCTGCAGCGTCGTCGTCTTGCCGCAGCCCGATGGACCGAGTAGCGAGATGAACTCGCCTTGCTCGACGGTCAGCGACAGGCCGTCGACCGCCAAATGTTCGCCGAAACGCTTGGTCAGGCGGTCCAGGGCCAGGTAATTCCCCGTTGCCGAAACCGGTGCGGGAGCCATCAACGCTCGATTTCGCGGTTCCAGCGCTTGGTCCAGTCGTCGCGCTTCTCGTTGACGGTGTCCCAGTCGATGTTGACGAGCTTGGCGGCACGGTCACCGATCGGCGCGATCTTCAGCTTCTCGTGGTCGACCTTGGCCTTTTTGTTGACCGGGCCGTAGCCGTACTCGATGGCGAGTGCCTGCTGGAAAGTCGGCTCGACCAGCGCCTGAACGAATTCCTGGGCAAGCGGCGAGGCGTCGGGCTTGGCCACGGGGCAGGCAGAGGAGAGCAGCGTGACCGTGCCTTCCTTTGGATAGACGAAGTCGACTGGGAAGCCGGTGACCGCGAACGAGTGCACGCGACCGGTGCCCCAGACGCCGATGACGGCCTGGCCACTCTGGAACAGCTCGGTCATCTTGCCAGGTGACGGCTCGTAGGCGAGCACGTTGGGGTTGATCTGCTCCTTCATCACCTTAAAGCCCGGCTCGATGTTTTTTTCGTCGCCGCCGTTCATGCGCGCGAACATCACCAGGGTGTAGAGGCCGTATGAATTGTTGATCGGCGGGATGACCAGGAGATTCTTGTACTTCGGGTCTTTCAGGTCGTTCCAAGAGGTCGGTGCCGCCCAGCCCTTCTCCTTGAAGATCTTGGTGTTGTACATGATGCCCGTGCCGACCAGGCCGATGCCGACCGCCATGTCACCCTTGTACTTCGCGCTGTCGTAGATGTCGGCCGCAGGCAGGCCCTTGATCGGCGCGCAAAAACCCAGGTTGATCGCCCGGAACATGGGACCGTCGTCGACGATGATGACGTCGATCTGCTGATTGCCCTTTTGCGCTTGCAGCTTCGCGAGGGTGTCAGTGGAGTTGCCGGCGACGTACTCGATCTTGACGTTGTGCTTCTTCTCGAACCCCGAAATGATGTCCTTGCGCATCGTCTGCTCGAACGAGCCGCCGTAACCAGCGACGAACAACGTCTTCGGCTGCGCCTGCGCGCCGACTGCGCCGCAGAGCGCGAGCGCGGCAAACAGCGTCTTCAATTGGATCGATTCAATCATGGGAATCCCCCGTGGTCTGGCGCCCGCCGGCCGGCAGTCGTCTGGTCGACATCCTTGCGCCTTGGCGGAAGACCGTCAAATGCCCTTATGCCGCTAAGCTATGCGCAATCCTTATAGAAGCACTATCTGGGACCTTTCCCATGCGCCACTTGAACTCGCGCCAGGTCGAGGCTTTTCGCGCCTTGATGCTCACTGCCAGCACGGTGCGCGCCGCGGAGATGATGCATGTCACCCAGCCCGCGGTGAGCCGACTCGTGCGCGAGCTGCAGGAGGCGCTGCAACTCACGCTGTTCGAGCGTCGTGGTACGCGTTTGGTGCCGACGGGTGCCGCCGTCTCGCTGTTTCGGGAGGTAGAACGCTCGTTCGTCGGCATGGAACGCATCGCCCGTGCGGCGCAGGAGTTGCGGATGCGCCGCGCCGGCGTGCTGCGCGTGGCCGGCATGCCGTCGCTGTGCAACGGCTTCCTGCCGCGCTTTGCTGGTCAGTTTCTCGCCGAGCGTCCAAACCTCGACTTCGCCCTCTTCGGCCTGATCTCGAGCAGCGTGCTCGACTGGGTGGTGAGTGACCAGTGCGACATCGGCTTTGCCGCCTCGCCGATGGAGCACGCGCCGACGCATTCGCAACCGATGCCGACGGTGCGTTATGTCGCAGTGATGCCCGAGGGCCACCGCCTCGCGCGACGCCGGGTGCTGCGGCCGAAGGATTTCGCCGGACAGCCGTTCGTCGCCCTCGGTCCGACGACGCCGTCGCGCCACCGCATCGACGAGGTCTTCGCGCGGCACAGCGTCGCGCTCAGCGTGCGGGTCGAGACCCCGCTTTCGGAGATCGCCTGCGCACTGGTCGCGTCCGGCCTGGGGTTGTCGATTTGCGACCCGTTCACCGCCAACGAGTACGCGACTCGCGGCGTCGTCTCGCGCCCGTTCGAGCCGGCCCTGGCGTTCGAGTTCGCCGCGCTCTGGCCCTCGCATCGCAAGCTTTCGCCGGTGGCCGGCGAATTTATCGCCGGCTTCGCTACCCATATCGAGTCGTTCCACCGGTAGTCGGCTGATAGCGCGGCGCCGCGCGCGCCGGACTAGCGCCCCGCAACGACCTTAATGCAACCCTTAGCCAATGGCACCGTGACCAGCACGTCGTGGTCCTGTCGCCGGCATTTGAACTGCGCGACGATCTGCACGCTGGCGCGCGCAACGGTCGGCTGCGAGGCGCGAACGCTTTCACGTTGGCGACGCTACCGTTGGCCTTCAAGGCGACCTGGCCGAGAGCGGGCCAGAGCGGGGGCTACGCCGCCTCGCGCAACAGTTCGGAGTCCCAGCGGGGATCTTGGGACGGTCTGGAAGGTCGCAGTCGCAGCGGGACCGCCCTTGGCTTCAGCTCGCCATTGATGACGTTCACCCGAACCTGGGCGAGTAGATGGGCCCCTTCGTCCGACCAGCGCATCTGCCGCTTCTTGGCCATGCGCAAGCTCACTACCTGATTCACAGCTGATTCGGCAATCGAGCTGCTCACCGGTAGCCCCTTGTGGTGACGCCTCGCCTAATTGACGAGGCCTGGGTTGTCCCGGATATAGCCGGCGACGCCATGCAGGTTCCACCACAAGGTGCCGAACTCGTAGGCTGGCCTGGCCAGCAGCGACTGATCGACTTCCATCAGTCGAGCCACTGCTTTGCCGGCCTTGCCGTGCCAGACCAGCCACTTGGCTCTTCGGATCTGTTGCTCGATCCCTTCCCGCTCCAACGAGTCGATGAACTTGCTGCCGAACATAGACCGCTCGGCGGCCTTGAATTTCATGGCAATGTGAAACCAGTCAAGGATGCGGCACATAGGCTGCTCGCATCCCTTGGTGGCCTCGTCGAACTCTCCGGCACCGTCGGTCAAGATCGTCACCCTGGCATCCAGGCTCACGCTGCTCGCCGCCAGGAATTCATCCAGCCGGCCTGCGGCCGAGGACACTTGATCGTGGACGTAGGCGTACACCCTCGTGTGCCCGTCTTCGAAGCACGCTCGCCCGGCCACAAGGTTGACGTGCCGGCCTTGGTGGCGAGGCGGCTCGCAGTGCCTCAGCCAAGCCGAGTCCACCGCCAACGCGCTCAGGGCGCTCGGGTTCTAAGCGGAGTCGGCATCAGCGGTGCCTCCTGCCATCGCCGAGGCGTCCAGCGCTGCCCCCACGACGCGCATCC
>JAYTYH010000560.1:0-10103 GCA_043742485.1 Rhizobacter sp. | reverse complement strand
CGTCGGTCGTCGTCGACCGCGGTCGCTGGGAAGTGTGCGAGGACGCTGGCTTCAACGGGCGCTGCGTCGTTCTGAGGCAAGGCAGCTACGACTCGCTGCGCGGCATGGGCCTCGACAACCGGATCTCCTCGGTGCGCCCGGTGACCCCGCGCCGCGAATACGACAACGAGGCGCCGCAGCCGCTGGCCGCGCCGAATTACGAATACCGCCAGCGGCCGAGCGAGCGCCTGTACCAGGCCAACGTGACCTCGGCGCGTGCGGTCGTGGGCCCGCCGGAACAGCGCTGCTGGATGGAGCGCCAGCGGGTCCAGGAACGCCGTGACCTCAACGTCCCGGGCGGGATCATCGGCGGCGTGCTCGGCGGCATCCTCGGCCACCAGATCGGCGGCGGCACCGGCAACACGGTGGCCACCATCGGCGGCGCGGTCGGTGGCGCGGCACTCGGCGCCAACGTCGACCGCATCCGCGACAACGGCACTGGCCAGGAGGTGCGCCGCTGCGAGAACACCGCCAGCGGCACGCCGCAGTACTGGGACGTGGCCTACAACTTCCGTGGCGTCGCTCACCGCGTGCAGATGGGCACAGCGCCGGGCCAGACCATTGCCGTCAACGGCAATGGCGAGCCGCGGCAATAATTCAGGGCGGCGCCGCGAAGCTTTCGCACGGGTCCGCGCGCTCGCGCGGACGGACGCGAACGACGGCATCGAACGCCGCGGACGGCAAGCCGTCGTCGCCCTGCTCGATGAAGCCGACCGAGAAGGCCCGCCCGAAATCGGCCGCCAACCAGCGCGGCACGCCGAGATCGCGACGGGCGTGGCCGTTGCCGGCGATCAGCACGGCGCCGCGCTCGCCGTGACGGCGCAGCAGGTCGGCCATGACGGCGTCGCGTGCGAACTGCGCGTTCGCCATGCGCGGCCACATCGCCTTCGGCAGCGCGTGGCAGTGGCCGAGGTCGATCTCGCTCTCCTGACCTGACTGCAGGTCGGCCGGCACGGACCGGTCGAGCCCGAGTGCCGACATCGAGGCCGTGTCGAACACCGCCGCGTTGCCGCCGCGCACGATCTTCGCCGTGTCGGCGTCGGCGAGGTTGGCGGCGATCAGCGGCACGTCGTAGCGCAGGGCCAGCGCCACGACCGGGCGATAGAAGTCCCAGTTCCAACCACCTCCGCTCTTCGACGGCGTGGCGGCCGCGTCGATGACGTGCTGCGCGTCGCCGGGCCGCTCACGCCGCGCGCGGTCGATGTCGGCCTGCCGTTCGCGGTCGAACTGCTCCATCGCGACGGCCGGCCGCCAGCCCGCTTCGAAGGCACGGCGCAGCACCTCGAGGCGCAGACGGTGGACCTCCGCGTTGTCGTGGACTTCGCCGAGCAGCACGATGGCGCTGCCGTGCAGTCGCGGCTCCCAGGCCTGCGGCCCACCCGGCCGGGTGGTCGTGCACGCGGCCAGGCCGAGCGCGAACGCGAAGACGAGCGCAAAGACGGGCACCCTGCGGGTCATGCTCAGGGCGCCTCGACGCGAGGGTGCAGCACGACGATCGCCCGGCCCTCGACGAGCGCTTGTCACAACGGGCGCGGCGGATGCGGCCGGCACAGCGGCAGGCGGCCGCCGCAACCACGGCGGGTGAGCGCGCGGCACTTCTTCGATCCACAACATTCGTCCAGCACGCACGCTCGCCATCCGCCAATGATGCCCGGCTCCGGTGCAGTTGGCCGCTCGGCGACGGCTCGCGGGAAGTGTGCTTTTCTCCCCGGAGCTTTTTCGATCCGCGCACGCGTTTGCTGGCAATCTCCCAGGCATGACTGCAGCCTTCACCGAAGACCAGGCCCTGGCCTACATGCACAAGCTGCTGGCGGCCATGAGCCAAGCCGGCGGCTCCGACCTCTTCATCGCCGCCGACTTCCCGCCGAGCATGAAGACGCAGGGCGCGATGAAGCCGCTGACGACGCAAAAGCTCACCGCCGAAGTGACCAATATGCTGGCGCGCTCGTTGATGAACGAGACGCAGCGCGACGAGTTCGAGCACGAGATGGAGTGCAATTTCGCGATCTCGATTCCGGGCGTGTCTCGCTTTCGCGTCAACGTGATGGTGCAGCAGCGCAGCGTCAGCATGGTGATCCGCACCATCGCCTCGGAGATCCCCAACTTCGAGAAGCTGAAGCTGCCCGAGATACTGAAAGACGTGGTCATGGCCAAGCGCGGCCTGGTCCTCGTGGTCGGCGCCACCGGCTCCGGCAAGTCGACCTCTCTCGCCGCCATGATCGATCACCGCAACCGCTCTTCGGCCGGCCACATCATCACTGTCGAGGATCCGATCGAGTACGTGCACCCGTCGCAGATGAGCCTGGTCACGCACCGCGAGGTCGGCATCGACACCAAGAGCTGGCACCACGCGCTGAAGAACACTTTGCGCCAGGCGCCCGACGTGATCCTCATCGGCGAGATCCGCGATGCCGAGACGATGGAGCACGCCATCGCCTTCGCCGAGACCGGCCACCTCTGCCTCGGCACGCTGCACGCCAACAGCGCCAGCCAGACGATCGAACGGATCATCAACTTCTTCCCCGAGGAGCGCAGGAAGCAGCTGCTCATGGACCTCTCGGCCAACCTGCGCGGCATCGTCTCGCAGCGCCTGGTGCGCCGGGAAGACGGCAAGGGCCGCTCGGCCGCGATCGAGATCCTGCTCAACACGCCGACCATCGCCGAGCGCATCTTCCAGGGCGAGTTCCACGAGATCAAGGGAATCATGGCGAGGTCGCGCGAACTCGGCATGTGCACCTTCGACGCCGCCCTCTTCGACCTCTACGACGCCGGCGCCATCAGCTTCGACGAAGCCATCCGCAACGCCGACTCGGCCAACGAGCTGCGCCTGAACGTCAAGCTCAAGAGCAAGCGCGGCGAGCCGCTGCCCTCGGGCTTCGTGCCGCTCTCGCTCGACGCCGTGACCCAGCCGGCCGACCTCATCGAGCGGGCGCACCAGAAGACACAGCAATTGCACGAATCGAGGAAACGCTTCGAGGAAGAGCAGCTGAAGCAGCTGCGCGAGAAGAAGCGCCTCGCCGAAGCGGCGGCCGCCGCGGCGGAGTCCGCCAGGGGCTGAGAACACGGGTTGCCGCGGTGACGCCGTGGCCGGCATCGAGATGCTCGTCGGCGCCGCGATGGGCAAGACGCGCGACGACTCGATCGAGGGCAAGCCGGCGCTCCAGCTGCTCGGGCCGCAGGCGGCGGCAGGTCGGCGCCTTGTCATCGGCCCGGCTGGTTGAGGAGGCAAGATCGCGGTCTTCGCACGACCCACGAGGAGCCACGATGACCCTGCTGAAGCCGGCCGCCGAGCTTGCCGCCGCCGCAAGCACGCCCTATCCGAACGACAGCGCCGAATACCGCGCTGCGCGCACCGCGCTGCTCGCCGAGGAGATCGAGCTGCGCCGCCACATCGAGCGCGTCGCCGCGCAACGGCGCGCGCTGCCGCCCGGTGGCGAAGCCCGCGCCTACGCGTTCAGGGACGAGGCCGGCAGGACGGTTCGCCTCGCCGACCTGTTCGGCGCGCACGACACGCTCGTCACCTACTTCTGGATGTACGGCCCGGAGCGCGAGCGCGCGTGTCCGATGTGCACGTCGTTTCTCGGCGCCGTCGACATTCCTTCGCTCGACATCTCGCAGCGCGTCGCCATCGCCGTCATCGGCCGCTCGCCGGTGGAGCGCCAGCTCGCCTTCGCCCGCGAGCGCGGCTGGAAAAACCTCAAGTTCTACGCCACTGTCGGCGACGACTTCGCACGCGACTACCGCGGCCTGCTCGCCGACGGCAGCGAAATGCCGGCGCTCGACGTCTGGATCCGGCAGGGCGGCGTCGTGCGGCACTTCTGGGGCGCCGAGATGGGCGGCACTGCCGACCCGGGCGAAGACGCCCGCGGCGCGCCCGACCCGACGCCGCTCTGGAACATCCTCGACCTGACGCCGGGCGGCCGCGGCACCGACTGGTACTCGAAGCTCGCCTACCCTAGCGACACGCCCCGGTGAGCGCGCTCGACCTGCAAGGCGTCAGCAAGCACTGGGGCGAGCAGAAGGCGGTCGACCGCGCCAGCTTCTCGGTCGCCTCGGGCGACCTCGTCGTCCTGCTCGGGCCGTCGGGCTGCGGCAAGTCGACGACGCTGCGCATGATCGCCGGGCTCGACACGCCCTCGGAGGGCCGCATCCTCATCGACGGCCGCGATGTCACGCACGTGGCGCCGGCCGAGCGCCGCATCTCGATGGTGTTCCAGTCGTACGCGCTCTTCCCGCACCTGACCGTCGCCGAGAACATCCTGTTCGGCGTCAAGGTGAGGAAGGAACCCGCCGCCGACCACGCCCGCCGCCTCGCTCGCGTGGCCGATCTGCTGGGCTTGGGCGGGCTGCTCGAACGCAAGCCATCGCAGCTCTCGGGTGGCCAGCAGCAACGGGTGGCGCTCGGCCGCGCGATCATCGCCGAGACGCCGGTGTGCCTGATGGACGAGCCGCTGTCGAACCTCGACGCCCAGCTGCGCCAAGAGATGCGGCACGAGATCCGCTCGCTGCAGCAGTCGCTCGCCATGACGATGGTGTACGTCACCCACGACCAGACCGAGGCGATGAGCATGGCCGACCAGGTCGTGCTGCTGCACGCCGGCCGCATCGTCCAGGACGCGCCGCCGGCCGAGCTCTACGCGCGGCCGGCCTCGGTGTTCGCGGCCCGCTTCATCGGCACGCCGCCGATGAACATCGTGGCGGCGGCGGGGCGGCCCGACCTCAAGCTCGGCGTCCGGCCCGAGCACGTGCGCATGGTCGACCGCGGCGGCGTCGAGGCCACCGTGAAGAGCGCGGAATACCTCGGCGCCGACACCGTCGTCACCTGTTCGACATCGGCCGGCGGCACAGTGGCCGATACGATCGCGGCGCGCCTGCCGGGCCGCCACGACCTCGCTGCCGGCACGACCGTGCGGCTCGGCTGGCGGCCCGAAGACCGCCACTGGTTCGACGCCGCCACCAACCTGCGGCGCGACGACATCGCAGCCGTTCCGGCCTGACGCTTCCGCTCTGACGTTCTTCCAAGGAGACACCCCATGAAAAAAGCACCGAGCCTGCTCGCCCTCGCACTGGTCGCACTCGTCGCCTCGACCACGGCCCTGCCCGCGGCGGCGGAGAAGGTGACCGAGGTGAACTTCTACTACCCGGTCGCCGTCGGCGGCCCGGTCACCAAGACGATCGACCAGATGGCCGTCGATTTCGGCAAGGAGAACCCGGACATCAAGGTCAACCCGGTCTACTCGGGCACCTACCAGGAGAGCATCGTCAAGGTGCTCACCGCGACCAAGAGCGGCAAGCCGCCGCAGCTTGCGGTGCTGCTCTCGACCGACATGTTCTCGCTGATCGACGAAGACGCCATCGTGCCGATCGACGACGTCGCCAAGGGGGCCGACGACAAGAAGTGGCTCGACGGTTTCTACAAGAGCTTCATGCTGAACAGCCGCACCGGCGGCAAGACCTGGGGCGTGCCGTTCCAGCGCTCGACGATCGTTCTCTTCTGGAACAAGGACGCCTTCAAGGAGGCCGGCCTCGACCCGGAGAAGGGACCGGCGAGCTGGGACCAGATGGTCGAGTTCGCGAAGAAGCTGACCAAGCGCGACGCCGCCGGCAACGTCACCCAGTGGGGCGTGAAGATCCCGTCGTCGGGCTTTCCGTACTGGCTATTCCAGGGCCTGACGACGCCCAACGACGCGGTCCTCATGAACGATGCCGGCACCGAGACCTACTTCGACAGGCCGGCCGTGATCGAGGCGTTGCAGTACTGGGTCGACCTCTCGGCCAGGGACAAGGTGATGCCTTCGGGCGTGATCGAGTGGGGCACGACGCCGAAGGACTTCTTCGAAAAGAAGGCGGCCATGATCTGGACCACCACCGGCAACCTCACCAACATCCGCGCCAACGCCGGCTTCCCGTTCGGCGTCGCGATGCTGCCGGCGAAGAAGCACCCGGGCAGCCCGACCGGCGGCGGCAACCTCTACCTGTTCGCCAAAAGCACGCCGGCCGAGCAGCAAGCGTCGCTCAAGTTCATGAAGTGGCTGACGGCGCCGCAACGCGCCGCCCAATGGAGCATCGCCACCGGCTACGTCGCCGTGACGCCGGCGGCCTGGGACACACCCGAGATGAAGAAGTACGCCGTCGACGTACCACAGGCCGTGGTCGCGCGCGACCAGCTCCAGTACTCGGTGGCTGAACTCTCGACGCACGACAACCAGCGCGTCACCACGGCGCTCAACAACGGCCTGCAGGCCGCCCTCACCGGCTCGAAGTCGCCCGCCGAGGCGATGAAGGATTCGCAGCGCGAGGCGACGCGGATCCTGAAGGACTTCAAGAAGTGATTTCGACGTAGCGCGAGGACCCCCGGTGCGCCTGCCCGAACGCGCCGTCGCCTGGCTGCTGCTGCTGCCGGCGATGGTGCTGCTCGTCGCCTTCACGCACTGGCCGGCGGCGGCGACGATCTGGAGCAGCTTTTTCTCGACGCCGAAGAAGGGCCGGCCGTCGCACTTCGACGGCATCGGCAACTACCGCGCGATGGTCGAGGACGAGGTGTTCTGGAAGGCGCTCGGAAACAACGTGATCTACGCCGTGGGCACGGTGCCGCTCTCGATCGCACTGGCGATCGCGATGGCGCTCTGGGTCAACAGCCGCATCCGCGGCCGCGGCTTCCTGCGCCTGGCCTACTTCACGCCGACGGTGCTGCCGATGATCGCCGTCGCCAACATCTGGCTCTTCTTCTACACGCCGCAGTACGGCCTGCTCGAGCAGATCACGCAGGCGCTCGGCTTGGCCAGCCACAACTGGCTCGGCGACAAACGCACGGTGCTCGGCGCCATCATCGTCGTCGCGATCTGGAAGGAGGCCGGCTTTTTCATGATCTTCTACCTGGCCGCGTTGCAGGGCATCTCGCCCTCGCTCGCCGAAGCCGCCGCGCTCGAGGGTGCGTCGCGCTGGCAATATTTCCGCCGCGTGCTCTTTCCATTGCTCATGCCGACGACGCTGTTCGTGCTCGTCAACGCGCTCATCAACTCGGTGCGCATGGTCGACCACCTCTTCGTGATGACGCGCGGCGGCCCCGACAACGCCAGCACGCTGCTGCTGTACTACATCTACCAGGTCGGCTTCAGCTTCTGGGACACCGGCTACGCGGCCGCGCTCACCGTCGTCGTGCTCGCGGCGCTCGGGCTCGTCGCCTTCGTGCAGATCCGTTTTTTCGAGCACCGCACGCACTACCAATGACGAAGATGACGACGGCGCCGACGATCTTTCGCCCCGCGCCCGCCGCGCGCCTGCTCGAGACGGCGGCGGCGTGGCTGCTCGGCCTGCTCTGGATCCTGCCGCTCGCCTACGCGGTGTGGACGGCGTTCCATCCCTCTGCCTTCTCGACGCGCTTCGAGCTCGGTGCGCCGCTGACGCTGCAGAACTTCGCCAACGCCTGGAACGCGGCGCCGTTCGCACGCTACTTCCTCAACACCACCTTGCTGGTGACGATGGTGCTCGCCGCCCAGCTCGTGCTCGGCACGCTCGCCGCCTATGCGCTGGCGCGCTTCGAGTTCCCTGGCCGCAGCCTCGTCTTCGGCCTCGTTCTGCTTCAGCTCATGGTCATGCCCGACGTGCTCATCGTCGAGAACTACCGGACCATGAACGAGCTCGGCCTGCGCGACACGCTGCTCGCCATCGGCCTGCCCTACTTCGCGTCGGCGTTCGGAATCTTCCTGCTGCGCCAGACCTTCAAGACGGTGCCGAAGGAGCTCGACGACGCGGCACGTGTCGAGGGCGCGAGCCCGCTGCAGATCCTGCTCAAGGTCTACGTGCCGCTCGCCAAGCCGGTGTACCTGGCCTACGCGCTGGTCTCGGTAAGCTATCACTGGAACAACTTCCTCTGGCCGCTGATCGTCTCCAATTCGGTCGAGACGCGGCCGCTCACTGTCGGCCTGCAGGTGTTCTCGTCGACCGACCAGGGCGTCGACTGGTCGATCATCACCGCCGCCACGCTCATGACCTCGGCGCCGCTGCTGGTCGCCTTCCTGCTGTTCCAGCGCCAGTTCGTGCAGTCGTTCATGCGCGCCGGGATTCGCTGAAAGGCCCGGATGAAGGAGCATCTCGCATGAAGATCGTCACCTGGAACATCCAGTGGTGCCTCGGTGTCGACGGCCGCGTCGACCCGGCGCGCATCGTCGCGCACGCCGAGGCCTTCGCCGACTTCGACGTGCTCTGCCTGCAGGAGGTCGCCGCGCACTTCCCGGCGTTGCAGGGCAGCAGCGGCGAGGACCAGTTCGCCGCCATCGCGGCGCTGCTGCCCGGCTTCACGGCCGTGCCCGGCATCGCCGTCGACTCGGCCGGGCCCGACGGCACGCGCCGAAGCTTCGGCAACATGATCCTGAGCCGGTTGCCGGTGGGCGAAGTCGTGCGCACGCGGCTGCCGTGGCCGGCCGACGACGTCAGGCGCAGCATGCCGCGGCTGCTGCTCGAGGCGCTGATCGAGGCGCCGTTCGGGCCGCTGCGGGTGATGACGACGCACCTCGAGTTCTACTCGGCCGAACAGCGTTCGGCGCAGGTGAAAGCGGTACGCGCGCGCCACGCCGAAGCCTGTGGCCACGCGCGCGCGCACCTCCCGCGCGACGCTTCCGGCGGCCCGTTCGCCAGCCCGCCGCACACCGTCTCGACGGTGCTCACCGGCGACTTCAACTTCCGCCCCGACGACCCGCTACACGCGCGCCTGACCGCCGCCTTCGACGACGCCGCCGTGCCGGCTCTCGACGACGTCTGGCAGCGCCTGCACCCGGCGCTGCCGCAGCCACCGACCGCCGGCGTGCACGACCGCGCGCAGTGGCCCGAAGCCTTCGCCTGCGACTTCGTTTGCGCCAGCGCCGACCTGCGGCCGCGCCTGCGTGCGGTGGCCGTCGATGGCGCGACCGCGGCTTCCGATCACCAGCCGATGGTGGTCGAGCTCGGTTGAGCGTCTCGGCCCGGCCCGCCGACTTCAGGCCGCGGCCAGTGCCATCTGCACCTGGTTGCGGCCAGCGTGCTTGGCGCGGTAGAGCGCTTCGTCGGCCCGCGCGAGTGCCTGCTCGAGCGACTCGTCGGTGGCGAGAAGGCTGACGCCGAAGCTCGCCGTCACCCGCCCGAGACCGGGCAGCACGTCGAGCCACATCGTCTCCTCGAGCCCCAGACGCATGCGCTCGGCGATGCGTCGCGCCACCGGCAGATCGGCGACCTGCACCAACGCCACGAACTCCTCGCCGCCGTAGCGCGCCAGCAGCTTCTCCCCGCGCAGTTGCGAGCCGAGCACCTGCGCCACCTGGCGCAGCACGGCGTCGCCGCCGGCGTGGCCGTGACGGTCGTTGATCTGCTTGAAGTGGTCGAGGTCGACCATGATCACGGCGAGTCGGCCCTCGCCGGCGCGGGCCTGCGCGACCAGCGCCGCGGCGCCCTCGGCAAGCGCGTGCCGGCTGAGCGAGCCGGTCAGGTGGTCGGTCATGGCGCGCCGGTGCATGCGCGCGAGCAGGCGGGCGTTGATCACGTTCTGCAGCAGCGTCGCGAACACCACGGGCAGCACACCGTAGAGCAGCGTGAACGGCGTGATCATCATCGGCGGCACGTACATCAGGTGCGGCTCGTAGGGTCCGTTCCACGTCAGCAGATAGCTGGCACGCAGACCGGAGCTCACGGCCATGACGACGACGGCGGCGCCGATCAGGCGCTCGTGGGCATCGCGCGGGCGCAAGATCATGCGGCGGCCGAGCCAGACCGTCAGTGCCGACGATGCCGCGAGGCCGAGTGTGCAGACGAAGGTCATGCCGCGCGTGCCCAGAGGCCACGCAGCCAGCACCGTGACGACGACGGCGGCGAGCGTCGGCCACATCGCTGCGCGCGAGATGCGCTCGCGCGCCAGCGCCGCGAGCGCCCAGCCGATGACGACCATGCCGCCGACCGCGCCGAACGCCATCGTCGCCTGGCCCCACAGCGGCAGCGGCGCGGCGAACGGCACCGGCAGCAGCAGGCCGATGCCGACTACCGCGTAGCCGCCGCGGCAGATGCGCAGCGCCTCGGCGCCGGCCGCGTCGTTCGTC
>JAYTYH010000559.1:0-4315 GCA_043742485.1 Rhizobacter sp. | reverse complement strand
TCATCCTCGGCGGCCGGCTGCTACTGCGGCCGGCGCTGCGCTGGATCGCCAGAAGCGACACGCCCGAGATCTTCACCGCGGCGTCGCTGCTGCTCGTCGTCGCCACGGCGGCTCTCATGAACGCCGTCGGCCTGTCGATGGCGCTCGGCGCCTTTCTCGCCGGCGTGCTGCTGGCCGAGAGCGAGTACCGGCGCGAGCTCGAGACCGACATCGAGCCGTTCAAGGGCCTGCTGCTCGGCCTCTTCTTCATGGCCGTCGGCATGAGCATCGACTTCGCCGTGGTGCTGCAGCGGCCGCTGCTGATCGCCGCCGTCGTGGTCGGCTTTCTCGCCATCAAGGCCGCCGTGCTCTGGGCCATGGCGCGGCTCATGCCGATCCCGCGGCCGGAGCGGCCCGTCTTCATCATCCTGCTGGCCCAGGGCGGCGAGTTCGGCTTCGTCGTCTTCCAGACGGCGGCACAGGCCGGCGTGATCAGCGCCCCGGCGGCGTCGTTCCTGGTCGCCGCGGTGGCGATCTCTATGCTGCTGACGCCGCTGCTGCTGGTCGCGGCCGACCGCTGGTGGATCCCGCTGCTGGCCGGCTCGGACCGGGCGGCCCCGTCCGAGATCAACGAGCAACAGCACGCGCCGGTGATCATCGCCGGCTCGGGCCGCTACGGCCAGATCGTCGGCCGCATGCTGTTCGCCAACGGCATCACGCCGACCATCCTCGACCACGACGCCGAGGCTATCGACGGCCTGCGCCGGTTCGGCTGGCGCGCTTTCTACGGCGACGCGACCCGGCTCGACCTGATGCGCACCGCCGGCGCCGCCGAAGCCAGCCTCCTCATCCTTGCCATCGACGACATCGAGCAGAGCGTCGAGATCGCGAAGATGGTCAAGGAGCACTTCCCGGGCCTCACGATCGTGGCCCGTGCCCGCAACGTCCAGCACTACTACGAGCTGTTCGAGCAGGACGTGAAGTACATCGAGCGCGAGACCTTCGACTCGGCGCTGATGAGCGCACGCAGCGCCCTCGAGCACCTCGGCTGGCAACCGCACCAGGCGCGCAACCTGGCGCTGCGCTTTCGCCGCCACAACGTCGCCCAGCTGCGCCAGACGGCGCCGCTGCGCAAGGACGAGGCCCGCCTCATCGCGGCGGCGCGGCAGGGCCGCCAGCAGCTCGAGGAGCTGTTCGCGCTCGAGCGCCAGCAGGCCGCCGAGCGCCAAGCTCGCGCCGGCTGGAGCCGCGACGGCACCGAGCCGCCGTCCGGCGGCGCCGGCTAGTCGCGAGTCGGGCGCGAGTCAGGCGCCGGTGAGGCGCCGTGTCGGTCGCGGTCTCAGGCCGGCGCGAGCCTGGCGCTCGGCGCCTCGCGGACCCGTCTTCCGCCGGCGACCGAGCTCCATGGTCCAGATCGCCGGGATGGCGAGCACGTCGCCGATCAGGTGGGTGCGCCGCGACGAGCTTCCGCTGGCCGGCGTCAGCGTCGGCTCGGTAGGTTTTCGTAGGCGAACACAGCGAACAGCAGCGACACGACCAGCGTCGTCAGCGGCGCCGGCAGGCGCCCGATCGACGAAAAGACGGGCAGGCCGGCGACGGTCACGACATAGAGCGTCCAGTAGGCTTGCAACGCGTTCAAGCGTTCGAAGTAAAGCTGGATCAGTTTGCGGCGACGACGCCGCGGAGCCGGGTCGCTCCGCCGCCGCTGCCTACACGATCCGGCAGGCTTCTTCGAAGGCCAGCCGCGGGCTGCGGCCGAACAGCTTCGACGCGTCGCCGCGGCCGATGTTGCAGATGAAGTTGGTCTTGACCTCGGTGCCGGCCCAGAAGGCGGCGTCCATCGCGGCGTGGTCGAAGCCGCTCATCGGCCCGCAGTCGAGGCCGACGGCGCGGGCGGCGAGGATGAAGTACGCGCCCTGCAGGCTCGAGTTGCGAAACGCGGTGGTGTCGGCGAACTCCTTCTTGCCCGTGAACCACGACTTTGCGTCGGCATGCGGAAAGAGCCGCGGCAGCTTGTCGTAGAACACCATGTCCATGCCGATGATGGCCGTGACCGGCGCCGACCTCGTCTTCTCGACGTTGCCGGGCGACACGCAGCCGAGCAGTTTTTCGCGGGCTTCCGGCGAGGTCACGAAGACGATGCGCGCCGGCGATGAGTTGGCTGAGGTCGGCGCCCATTTCATGAGGTCGTAGATCGCGTGCAGCTGTGCCGTCGAGACCGGCTCGTTGGTGAAGCCGTTGTGGGTGCGCGCGTCGATGAAGAGCTGTTCGGTGGTGACGTTCATGGAACTCGCCGGCGGGCCGGCGCGACTAATGGCAATGCTGCAGCTTGCCGGCGCCGGAAGCCCGCGGCTCCGAGCGGTTTCGTCGGCCTCGTTCACCGGCTTTGATCGATCGCCCGACAATTGCGTCATGTTTTCGCCCTCGCAGGCCGACGTGCGCGGCTTCTTCGTCGAGTCCGGCCACAAGCGCGCCGGCGGCCTGCCGCTGACGCCGCTCGAAACGATCGCCGCCGACTGGATCGACGCCCATCCGGAATACGCCGCCGACCTGGCCGATGCCGACCGCGCCCGCAGCGCCAGCTACGGCCCCGACGCCGCCCGCGAGAACCCGTTTCTGCACCTCTCGATGCACCTTTCGATCAGCGAGCAGATCTCGATCGACCAGCCGGCCGGCATCCGTGTCGCCTTCCTGCAGCTGGCGAAGCGGCTCGGCTCGCAGCACGCGGCCCAGCACGAGGTCATGGAGTGCCTGGGGCGGATGCTGTGGGAGTCGCAGCGCAGCGGCAAGGCGCCCGACGCCGAGGCCTACGTCGACTGCGTCCGGCGGCGGACCGGATGACGGCGCCGAGTCGTCTCCCGGCCCTGCACGGCGCCGCGACGGCGCTGCTCGCAGCCGTGCTGTTCGGTGCCAGCACGCCGCTGGTGCAGCGCTTCGGCGCTGGTCTCGGCCCGTTCACGACGGCGGCGCTGCTCTACGCCGGCGCCGCCGCCATCGGCCTGCTGCTGCGCCGACCCGTCGAGCGCGAGGCGAAAGTCGCGCGCGCCGAGGTGCCACGGCTGATCGCGGTCGCGGCCTGCGGCGCCGTCGTCGGCCCGGTGGCGCTCGCCTGGGGCCTGCAGCGCACGAGCGCGACCAGCGCCTCACTGCTGCTGACGCTCGAGGTCGTGTTCACGGCGGCGTTCGCCTGGCTCGTTCATCGCGACGCCGTCGATCGCCGCGTCGCCGTCGCGATGGCGTTGCTCGTCGTCGGCGCCGCGCTGCTCGTCGCCGACCCGTCGCGCGCTGCCGGCGCCCATCTCGCCGGCCTCGCCGCTGTCGCCCTCGCGACCGCGGCCTGGGCGGTCGACAACGTCCTCTCGCGGCCCCTTGCCGACCGCGATCCCGGCCAGGTCGTGATGCTGAAGGCGGCGCTCGGCGCGGTGGCCGCGGCCGCGATCGGCACCGCGCTCGGCGAGCCTTTCCCCCATGCCGCCGCCGCTCTCGGGCTGCTTGCCGTCGGCGCCACCGGCTACGGCCTCAGCCTGCGCTTCTACCTGCTCGCGCAGCGCGCCTTCGGGGCCACGCGAACGAGCTCGGTGTTCGCCTTCGCGCCCTTTATCGGCGCTGCCGTGGCGATCGCGCTTGGCGAGCGCGCGGCCGACGCCTACATGCTCGCCGGCGGCGCCGCGATGCTCGCCGGCGTGGTGCTGCACCTTTCGGAGTCGCACGGCCACGACCACCTGCACGAGAGCCTCGAGCACGAGCATGCGCACCGGCACGACGACGACCACCACGACAGGTTCCATGGCCATGCGCACGACGCGGTGCCGGTCGGTACGCACAGCCATCGCCATCGCCATCTGCCAGCACATCATTCCCACGCCCACGTGCCCGACGCGCATCACGCCCACGAGCATTGAGCCCGCGGCGCGGCGCCGATCTGCCCTCGTCAGTTGCCGACCAGGCCCTGGCGGATCGCGTAAACCGTCATCTCGGAGTTGTTGGTCAGGCCGAGCTTCTCGAGCACGCGGGCGCGGTAGACGCTCACCGTCTTCGGGCTCAGCGTCAGCTCCTCGGCGATATCGGAGAGGCGCTTGCCCGACGCGATCATCACCAGCGTCTGCATCTCGCGGTCGGAGAGCTTGTCGTGGGCGTTCTCGCTGCTCGGCGAGGTCAGGCTCTCGACCAGCATCTGCGCGATCTCGGGCGTCACATATTTGCGGCCCTGCGCCACGGTTCGCACGGCACTGACGATGTCGTCCTCCCGGCCGAACGCCTCGAAGGCGTGGTCGGCAGCCGCCTCCAGGAAATCAGCCGGACCATCAAGCTCAAGGGCTTCCGTCCCGGCAAGGTC
>JAYTYH010000558.1:0-4071 GCA_043742485.1 Rhizobacter sp. | reverse complement strand
CCGCTGGTAGTGCTCGCGCAGGCTGGTGTTGTCGCGCAGCAGCTCGTAGGTGCGCAGCATCAGCTCGGCGAAGTCGACCACGCCCTCGCGCTGGCACTGCGCGTCGTAGGCTTCGTAGACCTGCTGCAGCACGCGGCTCTGCTCGTCCTTGACCTCGATGTCCTTCGCGCGCTGGCCGCTGTCCTTGGCGGCGGCGATGGCCCAGGTGAGCGGCTTCGGCGGGTGGCGCTCCTCGTCGAGGTTCATCGCCTTGACGATGCGCTTGACGGCCGAGAGCTGGTCAGCCGAATCGAGGATCTGGAAGCCTTGCGGCAGCCCCGCCATCTTCCAGTGCGCACGCAGGAAGCGGTTGCACAGGCCGTGGAAGGTGCCGACCCACATGCCGCGCACCGGGATCGCGAGCATGGCGTCGAGCCGCACCAGCATTTCCTTGGCGGCCTTGTTGGTGAAGGTCACGGCGAGAACGCCGCCGGGCGAAAGCTGGCCGGTCTCGATCAGCCAGGCGATCCGTGTCGTCAGCACGCGGGTCTTGCCGGAACCGGCGCCGGCGAGGATGAGCGCCGGCTCGGGCGGCAGAGTGACGGCGGCGAGCTGCTCGGGATTGAGGCCTTCGAGGAGGCGCGAGGGCGCCGTGACGGGAGCGAAAGACATGCCGGTATTGTCCGGCAGAGTCGATCTGCCACGTGGCGGCGCGGCGCGAAACCTGCCCCCCTAGGGCGTGCCGTTCTGCGTCGCCTCGAAGCCCGCGCGGGCGATGCCGCCGCCGAGGGCTTCGATGCCGCCAGCTTGGTCGATGAACCAGCCGCGCGATGCCTCCACGTCGGGCATCGCACCACGCAAGGTGCGCAGCGCCTGCCCATTCGGGCGGCCGCTCTTCACCTCGATGGCGATGCGACTCGAACCGCGGTCGAGCAGGAGGTCGACCTCGGCGCCGGCCGCCGTCCGCCAGAACCAGGCCTGGCTGGCGGGATGCGCCACGCGCTCGCGCCGCAGCAGGTCTTCGATCACGAAGCCTTGCCAGCTCACCCCTCGCACCGGGTGGTTGGCCAGTTCGTCTTGCGAGCCGATGGCGAGCAAGTGGTGGAGCAGGCCGCTGTCGCGCACACAGAGCCTGGGCGCCTTGGTCAGCCGCTTGCCGACATGGCGAAAGTACGGCAGGTGACGGCGCACGAGGAAGACGGCCTCGAAGGTCTCGACGTGCCGCTGCACGGTGTGATACGAGACGCCGAGCGAGTTGGCGAGCGCGGAGGCGTTGAAGAGGCCGCCTTGCTGATGGGCCAGCATCGTCAGCAGCCGGCGCAGGAACACCGGGTCGGCGGCGATGCCGTACTGGGGCAGGTCGCGTTCGAGCACCGTGCGCAGATAGGCTTCCCACCAGTCGCGGTGGACGTCGGCGTCCAGGGCGTCGGGGAAGCCGCCTTTGAGCCACAGCTCGCGCCAGCCTCTCGGCGCCGGCCCGGTAGCGGCCTCGCAGGCAGCGAGCGGATCGAGCTCGACGATGCCGATTCTTCCAGCCAGCGATTCCGAGATGCCGCGAACGAGCGATGGCTGTGCCGAACCGAGCACGATGAAGCGGCCGTTGCGACGACGGTCGGCGTCGATGGCGCCGCGCAGCGCCGCAAACACGGAGGGCACGGCCTGAGCCTCGTCGAGGATCATGCCGGTGCCGACCGCGGCGTCGAGGGCGAAGCGCGGATCGTCGGCGAAGCGCTGGGCCGTCAGCGGATCTTCGAGGTCGACGTACACGAAGCCGGGAAAGGCCGACCGCGCCAGGGTCGTCTTGCCGACCTGCCGGGCGCCGAGCACGGCAACGGCGGGGAAACGGGCCGCCAGATCGAGCAGACGTGAACTGGCGAGCCTGTCGTGCATGCTTGCACTTTAGAAGCAGCTCGTCTATTTTGCAAGGCATTCCAGACGGAGAGTGTTCGATTCAGGAGGGCGATCCCTGCCGATCAGGCATCATCCGATCGAACGATGCCGACAATGCACTGACCATGGAAATCTTCGACTACGACAACGCCCTGCTGCTGCCGCGAAAGTGCCGCGTCGAGAGCCGCTCGGAGTGCGATCCGTCGCAGGAATTCGGACCGCGCCGCTTCGAGCTGCCGGTGGTTCCGGCCAACATGAAGACCGTGGTCGACGAGCCCATCGTCGAGTGGCTCGCCGCCCACGGCTTCTTCTACGTGATGCACCGCTTCGACGTCGACAACGTCGCCTTCGCCGCGCGGATGCGCGAGAAGAACCTCTACGTCTCGATCAGCTCCGGCGTCAAAGCGACCGACCACGACGCCATCGACCGGCTCGCCGCCAGCGGCGTCGGCGCCGACTACGTGACCATCGACATAGCCCACGGCCACGCCGACACCGTGCACCGCATGATCGACCACATCAAGGCGAAGCTGCCCGATGCGTTCGTGATCGCGGGCAATGTCGCCACGCCCGAGGCGGTGATCGATCTCGAGAACTGGGGCGCCGACGCCACTAAGGTCGGTGTCGGTCCCGGCAAGGTCTGCATCACGAAGCTGAAGACCGGCTTCGGCACCGGCGGCTGGCAGCTCTCGGCGCTGAAGTGGTGTGCGCGCGTGGCCACCAAGCCGATCATTGCCGACGGCGGCATCCGCGACCACGGCGACATCGCCAAGAGCATCCGCTTCGGCGCTTCGATGGTGATGATCGGCTCGCTGTTCGCGGGCCATGAAGAGTCGCCCGGCAAGACCGTCGAGGTCGACGGCAAGCTGTTCAAGGAGTACTACGGCTCGGCCTCCGACTTCAACAAGGGCGAATACAAGCACGTCGAGGGCAAGCGCATCCTCGAGCCGATCAAGGGCACCCTCGCGGGCACCTTGCGCGAGATGCGCGAGGACGTGCAGAGCTCGATCTCGTATGCCGGTGGCACGAAGCTCGCCGACATCCGCAAGGTCAACTACGTGATTCTGGGCGGCGACAACGCCGGCGAACACCTGCTGATGTGATGCCGGCGATGCAGTCCGTATCGGCACGCGCGGCGCCGAGCCCGTGTTCGAACGCTGCACGCCCCATGTCATTCGCGGCCCGACGATCTCGGCGCATACAGCCACCACGTCGATGCGGCGGCGCTGACGGCGCAGCCGGGCGCAGCCGGGCGCGTACGGGCGCGCGTTGCTGATTGCCGACGGGTCGTTCTCGGGAACCTGGAACCGATCACCACGGGCGTTGCCGCACGGCGATCGCCATCACCGGGCGACTCGTCGGCACTGCCTGGACGGATCAGCACCTGGGTCGGTACCGATGGCTGCCGCCTGCCGGTTCGACTGCTGCCCTGAGGGCGGCGCGAGTCGACGGCCGACGGCGCTGCCCTGCACGGCGACAATGCCGAGCTTGGTCCGGCGAGCTTTCGAGCCGCGCCGGCGGCGCCGAACGGGAGCGACAACACATGAAGACATGGCGGGTGGCCACCACCTTTTTTGCCGCCCTCGGCCTGGCGGCCTGCGGCGGTGATTTCGAATCGATCGGCAAGCCGAATTCGGGCCAAAGCGGCAAGGTTCGTCTCGTCAACGCGACCAGCGCGAACATCCTGCTCGACTTGTACGATTCGGGCAGCGCCTTGCAGGCCAGCGTGCCGATCTACGGCGCCAGCAGCTACTCGAGCCTGGCCACGGGCAGCCGCACGCTGACCGTGCGCAACAGCGGCAGCGCGGCCGCCATCGCGACCGCCACGGTCACCGCCGCCCGCGACGATCACCAGGCGGTCGTGGCCTACAGCAGCGGCAGCGGCACCGCCGCCACCGTGCTGTCGGAGACCGACGCCGCGCCCGCGGCCGGCACCGCCAAGCTGCGCATCCTCAACACCGCCGATGGCGGCAGCGTCGACGTCTACGTCGTCACGACGACGTGCGCCGTCAACGCGACCGCGACCACGCCGGCCTTCGCCAGCGCCGTCGGCAGCAACGTCACCGCCTACGTCGCGGCTCCGGCGTCGGCGTCGGCCACGGCCTCCCGCGTCTGCATCACCGGCGCCGGCGCACGCACCGATCTTCGCGCGGACATCACCTCGCTCGCTTTCACCGACCAGCGCATCGTCACCCTGATCCT
>JAYTYH010000557.1:0-6715 GCA_043742485.1 Rhizobacter sp. | reverse complement strand
GGCCGAGGCCGACGACGCTGCCGGCCCACGGCCACGCCAGCAGCGACATCGCCATCAGCACCAGCGTAAAGGCGACGGCACGGCCGGCGCCGATGCGATCGACCCAGCGCGACGCCACCGTGTTGCCGACGACGCCGAAGATGCCGAACCAGACGAACAGCAGCGTCACCGCCAGCGTGCCGGCGCCGAGCACGCTCTTGAAGTAGGGCGCGAAATACGAGAACAGCGTGAACTGGCCGGCGCCCGCCAGCGCCGTGACGAGCACGATCGCCATCAGCACCGGGCTCGAGAAGACGCTGCGCCAGGCCGCTGCGCTCATCGCCACGGGCCGCAGCCCGGCAGGCACGGCGGCGTGGACCCAGACCGCGGCGATGGCGCCGAGGCCGGCGATGGCGAAGAAGGCGACGCGCCAGCCGAAGGTGTCGCCGAGCCACGCCGAGACCGGGATGCCGAGCACCGAGGCGATCGACCAGCCGAGGAAGATGAAGGTGATGGCACGGCCCCGGTGCTCGGGTCGAGTCAGTGCGCCGACCACCGCCGCGGCCTGCGGCGTGAACACGGCGGCCCCGAGGACGGTGAGGGCGCGCACCGGCAGCAGGCCGAGGTAGCTCGGCATCAACGCGCAGACGCCGTGGCCGACGGCGTACCACGCGAGCGACGCGGCGAGCAGCCTGCGACGATCGCGGCCGCCGGCCCAGAACGCCAGCAGCGGCGCGCCGAAGCACATCGTCACCGCCGCCGCGGCGATGAGCTGCCCGGCGACCGAGACCGAGACCTCGAGCGAACGGGCGATGTCGGTCAACGTGCCGACCACGACCATGACGCCGCTGCCGATCACGAAGTTGCCGAACAGCAGCGACCACCGAACCTGCGCGAGCCGGGCGTCGTCGGCCGCGAGCGTGGATGCCGTGGCCCCCGGCAAGGCCGGCGCGGCGTGCGCCGCCGCGGTCATCGCACTGCCCGCAGGGCGTCGGGGTTGACGATGTTCGTCGGCGTGCCGGCGATGAAGTTGACGACGTTGTCGAAGGCAGCACGGAAGTACAGCTCGTAGCTGTCCTGCTCCACATAGCCGATGTGCGGCGTGCAGATCGCGTTCTCGAGCCGCAGCAGCGGATGGCCTTGCAGCGTCGGCTCGCTCTCGAAGACGTCGACCGCCGCCATGCCGGGCCGGCCGCGGTTGAGCGCCGAGACCAGCGCGTTCTCCTCGATCAGCTCGGCGCGCGAGGTGTTGACGAGCAGCGCCGTCGGCTTCATCCGCGACAGCGACTCGAACCTGACGATGCCGCGCGTCTCGTCGTGCAGGCGCAGGTGCAGCGAGAGCACGTCGCAGACCTCGAAGAAGGCGTCGCGGCTCGGCGCCGCCAGGTAGCCCTCGGCGCGGGCGCGGGCGCGCGAGCGCTCGCTGCCCCACACGATCACCTGCATGCCGAAGACGCGGCCGTAGCCGGCGACGAGCTGGCCGATCTTGCCGAAGCCCCAGATGCCGAGCGTGCGGCCACGCAGCACGAGGCCGAGGCCGAAGTTGGGCGGCATCGATGCCGACTTCAGGCCGGACTGCTGCCAGGCACCGTGCTTGAGGTTGCCGATGTACTGCGGCAGGCGCCGCATCGCCGCCATGATCAGCGCCCATGTCAGCTCGGCGGCCGCCACCGGCGAGCCGACGCCCTCGGCCACCGCGATGCCGAGCCGAGTGCAGGTCTCGACGTCGATGTGCGCGCCGACCTTGCCGGTCTGCGAGATCAGCTTGAGCTTGGTCAGTTTCTCGAGAAGCTGGCGCGGGAACTGGGTGCGCTCGCGGATCAGCACCAGCACTTCGGCGTCGCGCAGCCGCACTGAAAGCTGGCCGATGCCCTTCACCGTGTTGGTGAAGACCTTGGCGTTGAGTGGCCCGAGGACGGTCGCGCACTTGAGCTTGCGCACTGCATCCTGGTAGTCGTCGAGAATGATGATGTTCACGTTGCAGACATTGTGCCGTGCCCATCCACGAGGCCCTTACGATGCCGGATTCACACCCGAGGGGAGAGACAAGATGACGATCTCGATGCATTCCGCCAGCGTGCCGGTGTTCGTGCGAATGCTTGCCAACGCCGATGCCTGGCTCGACAAGGCCGAGGCTTACGCCACCGAGCGCAAGTTCGAGCCGCAGGTCTTCATGACTGCGCGGCTCGCCCCTGACATGCTGCCGTTGCCAAAGCAGATCCAGATCGCCTGCGACGGCGCCAAGTTCTGCGTCGCCCGCCTCGCCGGCATCGACGGCCCGAAGTTCGAAGACACCGAGTCGAGCCTGCAGGAGTTGCGCGCACGGATGAAGAAGACGTCGGAGTTCGTGCAGTCGGTGAGCTCTGCGCAGATCGACGGCACCGACGCCAAGGACATCTCGGTGCCGAGCCGCAACGGTGCCATGGTCATGAAGGGCGAGGCCTACCTCAAGCACTTCGTGTTGCCGAACTTCTTCTTCCACATGACGACCACCTACGCGCTGCTGCGCCACAACGGCGTTCAGCTCGGCAAGATGGATTTCCTTGGCCAGCCGACCAGGCCCTGAGGCTCGCGCCGGCAGTGCGGCCGGGCTAGAAGCTCGGAACCGGCGACAACCCGGCGCGCCGCGTGCGCCGCGGAAAGTGACGGTCGAGGGCGCCCAGGCGGCGCGCCGCTTCGCCCTGATCGTGGCGGCAGGCGACGAGGCTGAAGACTTCCTCGCGCAGGTGCCAAAGCTCGTGCAGCGAGCGGGCGATGGCGATGCGGTCGAGGGCGGAGACGGCGGCGGTGTTGCGCACGTCGATCAGCGCCTCGGAAAAGTCGAGCCGGGCCTCGGCGAGATCCTCGGCCTTCGATGGCCGGCCTTGCCAGCGCGCACGGGCCACCGGCGGCCGGCTTTCGGAGCGACTGACGCGTCCTGAAGGCGACGACATCGAACCGAGCCAGCGTGACATGGAGAAGAGGGACATCGGCAGAGAACAGACTTTTCCGGCAGGAGGCCGGAATGCCGATTCTTCTGCGGCGTGCCGCCGCCCGATGCCGCGAACAGCGGCGTAGCGGGCAGCCAGTTCGCGGCTTGGCGAACTCGCCGCCTCAGACCGGGCCGAATGTGGCCTTGCGCTCGGGCGTGTACTTCCACCAGGGCGCCGCGACGGCGCCACGCATGAAGTCGGTAGCGGCCATGAAGGTGTCGAGCACGCAAGGGTCCTGGCGTTGCCCGGACACCTCGCAAAGCGCGCGGTAGAGCGAAAAGGCGTCGCGCCCGCACAGATCGGCTGGCCGCTCGATGCCGATGCGGCGCAGGTCGGCCGCCAGCGACGGCCCGATGTTGGGCAGTTGCTCGAGCCGCAGGCACTCGGCCGCGCTGTTCGCCTTGGGTGACTTGATGACCATGGTGACCTCGCTTGCAGCCAGCTACGCGCGCGCTGGGCTCACATCAGCATGTTGTTGCGGATCAGGCCGACGGCGAGGCCTTCGATCTCGAACGCGTCTTCCGGGCCGACGAGGATCGGCTTGAACTCCTCGTTCTCGGGCAACAGTTCGATGCCGGTGCGCGTGCGCCTGAAGCGCTTGACGGTGACTTCGTCGCCGAGGCGGGCGACGACGATCTGGCCGTTCTTGGCCTCGCTCGCCTTCTGCACGGCGAGCAGGTCGCCGTCCATGATGCCGGCGTCTTTCATGCTCATGCCTCGCACCTTGAGCAGGTAGTCGGGGCGGCGCGCGAACATGCTTGCCTCCATGAGGTAGCTGCGGTCGATGTGCTCCTGAGCGAGCATCGGGCTGCCGGCCGCGACGCGGCCGATCAGCGGCAACGACAGCTGCGCCAGGCTGGGAAGCGGCAGGCTGTACTGCTTGCCGCGGGCGAGATTCAGGGCCCGCAGCGTGTCCGAGCGCAGGCGGATGCCGCGCGAGGTGCCGCCGATCAGCTCGATGACGCCCTTGCGCGCCAGCGCCTGCAGATGCTCCTCGGCGGCGTTGGCCGACTTGAAGCCGAGCTCGTTGGCAATCTCGGCACGGGTAGGCGGCGCGCCGGTACGCTCGATGGCGCTTTGCACCAGGTCGAGAATCTGCTGCTGGCGGTCGGTGAGCTTGGGGGTCTCGATCATGAGTAGGCTCCGGATGGCTGAATTTTTATCCAGCCCTGTATTTTCATCCAGTCCTGGAAAATATGCAAAGCAAAGCACAGCGCGTCGTCGTTCTCGGCACCGGTGGCACCATCGCCGGCGTTGCCGCGACGCCGGAAGACGACCTTGACTACGTCGCTGGCCTTGTCGGTGTCGGCGATCTCGTCACGGCAGCGCGGGGCATCGCGGACATCGCGGACATCGCGGGCGTCGTCGTCGAGACCGAACAGCTCGCCCAGCGCGACAGCAAGGACATGGACTTCGCGACGTGGCGCCGGCTGGCCCTGCGCATCGCCTCGCATGCGGCCCGGCCGGAGGTCGCCGGCGTGGTCGTCACGCACGGCACCGACACGCTCGAGGAGACCGCGTACTTTCTGTCGCGCGTGCTTGCGGTCACCAAGCCCGTGGTGCTGACGGCCGCGATGCGGCCGGCAACCTCGGCGCAGGCCGACGGACCGCGCAATCTCGCCGACGCCATCGCCGTGGCCTCGCGCAGTGAGATCACGGGCGTCGTCGTCGTTATCGCCGGCGAGGTGCACGCGGCCCGCGACGTTCGCAAGGCGCACACGCATCGGCTCGCGGCCTTCACATCCGGCGAGCGCGGCCCGATGGCGCGCATCGAAGGCGGGCACGCGACGCTGCTGCGCGCTGTGGTCGACGCCGAAGCGCAGGCGCTCGCGATCGAGCGGCTGCCAGCCGAAGACGGCGCCTGGCCGTGGGTCGAGATCGCGATGCCGGCGCCGACGGCCGCGCCGTCGAGGCGTTGCGGGTCGCCGGCGTCGACGGCATCGTCGTCGCTGCGACCGGCAACGGCACCGTGCACGCGCGGCTGCAGCATGCGCTGCACGTGGCCGAAGCGCACGGCACCGCGGTCGTGCGAAGCTCGCGTTGCCTGGACGGCGGCATCGTCGACAACGCCAGCGTGGTGCTCGCGTCGGCCGCCGATCTGACGTTCGTCAAGGCCCGGATTGAACTGATCCTGAGGCTGCTGGCGCAACGCTGAAGGCGACTCCGGCCGAGCCGGAACCGCCTTCGACCATCAGCGACCCATCAGGCGACGGAGAGGATGACGTCGATGTTGCCGCGGGTCGCGTTCGAGTACGGGCAGACCTGGTGGGCGTCGTCGACCAGCTTCGTCGCAGCCGCCTTGTCCATGCCGGGCACCGTGACGCGGAGCGCGACCTGGATGCCGAAGCCCTGCGGGATCGGGCCGATACCGACGTCGGCGTCGATCTTGGTCTCGGCCGGCAAGGTGATCTTCTGCATCATGGCGACGTGCTTCATGGCGCCGAGGAAGCAGGCCGAATAGCCGGCCGCGAAAAGCTGCTCCGGATTGGTGCCGGTGGCGCCGTTGCCGCCGAGCGCCTTCGGCGTCGCCAGCTTGACGTCGAGAACGCCGTCGTCGCTCTTCGACGAGCCTTCGCGGCCTCCGATCGAAGTGGCGTGGGCGGTATAGAGAATCTTTTCGATGGACATGCGAGTTCCTGTGGGTTGGTACGTGGGAAGAAAATTCAGGCTGCCTTCAGCTCGTCGATGCGTGTCGTCAGCTCGAGCCAGCGACTCTCGGCTCCTTCGAGATCGGCAGCGAGTTGCTTGAGGCGCTTGCCGAGCTCGGCGCGACGCTTCGGATCGGTGTCGACCGCGGACACGGTCGACTCGATGTCGGCACGCTCGCGCGTCAGCGTCGCGATCCGTTGCTCGAGCTTGGCCAGGTCGGCGCGCAAGGGCTTGGCTTTCTCGGTGAGCTGCTGTCGGGTCCGGGCCTCGAGCTTGCGGTCGGGCTGCGTCGCCACCGCGGGCGCCGGTACCGCCACCGGCTTCGACGCCGCCGTTTTCTGTGCCTTGGCGACATCGCGAGAGTTTTGCAGCAGCCACTTCTGGTAGTCGTCGAGGTCGCCGTCGAAAGGCGCCAGCACGCCGTCGGCGACCAGCCAGAACTCGTCGCACGTCTCGCGCAACAGGGCCCGGTCGTGGCTCACGATCATCACCGTGCCCTCGAACTCGTTGAGCGCCATGCTGAGCGCCTCGCGGGTGGTCAGGTCGAGGTGGTTGGTCGGCTCGTCGAGCAGCAGCAGGTTGGGGCGCTGCCAGACCAGCATCGCCAGCACCAGGCGCGCCTTCTCGCCGCCCGATAGTGTGCCGACGGCTTGCATCGCCATCTCGCCGGTGAAGCGGAAGGAGCCGAGGAAGTCGCGCAGCTCCTGCTCGCGCGCGGCCGGGCCGACGTCGCGTGCCAGCCGCACCATGTGCATCAGCGGGCCGTCGGCGGGCGAGAGCACGTCGAGCTCCTGCTGCGCGAAGTAGCCGATCGTCAGGCCCTTGCCGGCGACGATCTCGCCAGCCAGCGGCGCCAGGTCGCCGGCGATCGTCTTCACGAAGGTCGACTTGCCCTGGCCGTTGGCGCCGAGGATGCCGATGCGCTGGCCGGCCAGCACCGAGCGGTCGATGTGCTCGACGATGCGGATGTCGTGCGCGCCCTCGCTGCGGTAGCCGCAGGCGACGTTGGAGAACGCCAGCATCGGGTTCGGCAAATTCATCGGCTCGCGGAACTCGAACTGGAAGTCGGCGCTGGTCAGTACCGGGCCGAGCTTTTCCATGCGCGCGAGCGCCTT
>JAYTYH010000556.1:0-1700 GCA_043742485.1 Rhizobacter sp. | reverse complement strand
GGTCGTCGCGCCGCACCCGCGTGGCCCAGCTCATGTTGATCTGCGCGACCACCGGCTCGCCGTCGTGTCCCTTCAATTGCACGGTCGCGTAGGCCGCGTCGTCGGCGGTGGCCGCGTATGGCTTGCCCGCTTCGTCCCAGCGTGTCGGGATGTGCGTGGCACCCAGGCACGACACCGACTGCACCTCACCGAACAGGTTGTCGAGCACGTAGCGCCAGTGGCACATCATGTCGAGGATCATGCCGCCGCCGTCTTCCTTCCTGTAGTTCCACGAAGGTCGCTGGATCGGTTGCAGGTCACCCTCGAAGACCCAGTAGCCGAACTCGAGGCGCAACGACAGCATGCGGCCGAAGAAGCCGGCCTTGCGCAGCATGTCGAGCTTGCGCAGGCCGGGCAGGAACAGCTTGTCCTGGACGGCGCCGTGCTTGCGGCCGGAGGTTTGCGCCACTCGCGCGATCTCGACGGCCTCGGCGAGGTTGGTCGCGATCGGCTTCTCGCAGTACACGTGCTTGCCGGCGCGCAAGGCCTTGGCGAGCAGTTGCGGCCGCATCTGGGTGGTGCCGGCGTCGAAGAAGACGGTGTCGTCCCTGTTCGCCAGCGCCGCGTCGAGGTCGGTGCCCCAGCGGGCGATGCCGTTCGCCTTCGCGAGCGCCTCGATCTTCTCGGCGTTGCGGCCGATCAGGATCGGATCGGGCATCACCTTGTCGCCGTTCGCGAGCGTCACGCCGCCTTGGGCGCGGATCGCGCAGATGGAGCGGATGAGGTGCTGGTTCATGCCCATGCGGCCGGTGACGCCGTGCATGATGAGACCGAGTCGTTTCGTGGCCATGGAGTGCTCTCTCGATGGGATGCGGGCTCAGCCCAGCGCTTCGCGGATGCCGCGGATGTAGCCGGCGGCGAAGGCGGCGACGCCCGGCCCGTCGGGGACGTAGTCGAACGGTTCGACGGCGACAGTGCCGTCGTAGCCGTTTCTCTTCAGCGCCGCGAAGATCGGCCCGAAGCGCATGTCGCCCTGGCCCGGTCCGCGCCGGTTCGGATCGTTGACCTGCACATGGCCGATCAGGCCGGTCGGCAGCCAGGTGTCGATGAGCTCGGGCACCGACACCGCTTCGCTCTGGCCGGCGGCGCTGCAGTCGATCATCGTGCGCAGGGCGGGCGAGCCGACCTCGCGCACCAGCTCGGCCGCCTGCGCCACGGTGTTGATCATTTCGGTCTCGCGCGCCGACAGCGGCTCGATGCAGTAGACGACGCCGTGCGCCTCCGCCAGCCGTGCCGCGTCGGTGAGGAAGGCGCGCAGGCGCGAGCGCGCCGTCGCGTGCGTCTCTTCCGCGGCGACCTGGCGCTGTTTCGGCGAGCCATGCACCAGCACGCTGCCGCCGAGCTCGGCGCACAGCGAGACCAGCCGCGAGACGACGTCGAGCGTGCGGGAGCGCACGGCCGGGTCGGGGTCGGTGAGCGAGAGGCCGGCCGGCTTGACGAGCAGCCAGTGCAGCCCGGTGACGACGAGCCCGAACGACTCGACGACCTTGCGGATGCGCATGGCTTCGGCACGATCGATGCGCTCGGGCGCCTCGGCCAGCGTGAACGGAGCGATCTCCAGACCGTCGTAGCCGAGGTGCGCGGCGAGTTCGCACTGCTTTTCGAGCGAGAGGTCGGCGAGCACCTCGTTGCAGAGCGCGATCTTCATGCCGCGTCTCCGT
>JAYTYH010000555.1:0-11541 GCA_043742485.1 Rhizobacter sp. | reverse complement strand
GGACCTCATCGCGCTGGGCAAGCAATGGCAGACGCTGCTCCCGGACGCCGCTTTCGTATCGCCGAACGCGCCAGAACCCTGCGCGCAGTCGCCGATGGGGCGGCAGTGGTTTCCGCTGACGATGCGCGATCCCGCCGAGCGCTGGATCGGCGTCAATAAAGCCGCGCCGGTGCTGGATGCATTTCTCGACGCCGAATTGGCCAAGCATGGGCTCGACGACAGCAAGCTGGCGCTCGTCGGCTTCAGCCAGGGAACGACGCCGCCTACCGCCGCGATGCCACGCTCACCCTGCTGCGTCGCGCCCTGCGCAGCCTGCAGACATGACCGCGCGCGATCTCCCCGCCTTGCAGGTCGTTCGCTTCAGCGTCAACGCGCTGCCGCGCGAGCTGCCCGGCGATCCCTCGCGGCGCCTCTCCGATGCCCTGCGCGACGAGCTCGGCCTCACCGGCACCAAGATCGGCTGCCACGCCGGTGACTGCGGCGCCTGCACGGTGCTGCTCGACGGCGCCCAGGTGTGCGCGTGCATCGTCGCGGTCGGCCAGTGCGAGGGCCGCGCCGTCACCACCGTCGAAGGCCTCGCCGACGTCGACGGTCGGCTCTCGACGCTGCAGCGCGCCTTCGTCGCCCACGGCGCCGCGCAGTGCGGCATCTGCACGCCGGGCATGCTGATGAGCGCGGAGTCGCTGCTGCGCGTCAATGCGCGTCCTAGCGAGATCGAGGTGCACGACGCGCTGGCCGGCGTGCTGTGCCGCTGCACCGGCTACCGCAAGATCGTCGAGGCGGTGCTGGCCGTGGCCGCCGGCAATGTCGTCGATGCGCCCAAGCCGGCCGCGGGCGAAGCGGTCGGCAGCCGCGTCGCCCGGCTCGATGCGCCGGCCAAGGTGACGGGCGCCGAGCGCTTCGGTGCAGACGCATTGCCGGGTGGCGCGACATCGACGTCGATGCTCACCATGCGCGTCTTCCGCTCGCCGCATGCCCATGCCGCCTTCGAGATCGGCGACCTGGCGCCGCTGTTCGCGCGCTGGCCCGGCCTCGTCGACGCGGTCACCGCGGCCGACGTGCCGAACAACGCCTTCGCCATCTTCATCGACCTGCGCGATCAGCCCGTGCTCGCCGAGGGCACGGCGCGCTTTCGCGGCGAAGCGGTGCTCGCGCTCGTCGGCGACGCGGCCACGCTCGCCGCGTTGCCCGAGGCCGACGTGCCGATCCGCTGGTCGCCGTTGCCGGCCCACGAAGATGCCGGCAACGCCCTCGCCGCCGCCGGGCGCGGCGAGGCATTGCACGGGCGCTATCCCGACAACGTGCTCTGCCGCGGCCGCGTCGTGCGCGGCGATGTCGAGGCGTCGGCGGCGCGCGCCGCCTTCACGGCCTCGTTGGCGTTCGAGACGCGCCACGTCGAGCACGCCTACATCGAGCCCGAAGCCGGCTGGGCCGAGGTCGTCGATGGCGTCGACGCGGCCGGTGCGCCGGCGCGCCGCGTCCGCGTCTTCGCCTGCACGCAGACGCCCTACATGGACCGCGACGAGATCGCCCATGTGCTCGGCATCACGCCGGCGCGCGTGCACATCGTGCCCTCGGCGATCGGCGGCGGCTTCGGCGGCAAGCTCGATCTCTCGGTGCAGCCGCTCGTCGCCGTGGCCGCGTGGAAGCTGGGCCGCGCGGTCCGGCTGGTCTACGAGCGGCCGGAGTCGATGCGGTCGAGCACCAAGAGGCACCCGGCGCGCATGCAGGCGAGCGCGTCGTGCGATGCGCAGGGCCGGCTGCAGAGCTACGACTTCGCCGGCGACTTCGACACTGGCGCCTATTCGTCGTGGGGCCCGACCGTGGCCAACCGCGTGCCGATTCACGCCGCCGGCCCGTACCGCATCGATCACGTCCGCGCCCTGACGCGCGCCGTGCTCACCAACGGCAGCGTCGCCGGTGCCTTCCGCGGCTTCGGCGTGCCGCAGTCGACGCTGCTCGGCGAGGCGCTGCTCGACGAGCTCGCGGCACAGGCCGGCATCGACGCGCTCGCGTTCCGCCACCTCAACGCGCTCGTCGCCGGCGACACGACGCCGACCGGCCAGGTGCTCGCGGCCAGCGTCGGCCTGCGGGCGTGCCTCGATGCGTTGCGGCCCGCGTGGGCGGCGGCGAAGGCGGGCGCCGAGGCGTTCAACCACACGACCAAGGACCGTTCCCACCTCCGCCGCGGCGCCGGCATCGCCTGCATGTGGTACGGCATCGGCAACACCGTGATCGCCAATCCGTCGACGATGAAAGGCGCCTTGCGGTTCGATGCCGATCGCGGCGCCCGGCTCTTCCTCTACAACGGCGCGCAGGAGATCGGCCAGGGCACCGCGACGATCATGCCGCAGATGTTTGCCGACGCCGTCGGCCTGCCGCTCGCGTGCGTCGACCAGGTCATGGGCGACACCGACCTCACCGCCGACGCCGGCAAGTCGTCGGCGTCGCGGCAGACTTTCGTCTCCGGCAACGCCGCCCGCGGCGCCGGCCTCGCGCTGCGGCGCAGGCTCGTGGAGCGGCTCGGCCTCGGCGATCGGCCCGACGCCGAGGTCTCGATCGCGTTGATCGGCGACAGGCTGGTCGCGCGCTGGTGCGGCGAGCGGCGCGAGCTCGATCTGCGCGCCCTCGCGGCCGATACGGCCGGGCCCGATCTGTTCACCGGCAGCGGCCACTTCAACCCGCCGACGATCCCGCTCGACGCCGACGGCCAGGGCGTGCCCTATGCCACCTATGCGTTCGCAGCGCAGGTCGCCGAGGTCGAGGTCGACGTCGAGCTCGGCACCGTGAAGCTGCTCCACATCCACGCCGCCCACGACGTCGGCCGCGCCATCAACCCGACGCAGGTGGAAGGCCAGATCCATGGCGGCATCGCCCAGGGCATCGGCATGGCGCTGATGGAGGAATACGTCAACGGCAAGACCGACAACCTGCACGACTACCTGATCCCGACCGTGGGCGACGTGCCGCCGATCACCGTGCACCTGATCGAGGTCCCGGAGCCGCTCGGGCCATGGGGCGCCAAGGGCGTCGGCGAGCCGGCCCTGGTGGCGACGGCGCCGGCGATCCTTTCTGCGATTCATGCGGCCTGCGGCGTGCGCATGCGCGAGGTGCCGGTGACGCCGAGCCGGCTGCGCGCCGAGCTGCTGAAGCGGCAGCCATGAGCGACGGCGACGGTTTCGCGGCGCGGTCAGATGGCCAACCGGTCGCCGTCGATCCATCGCGACCGGCCGAGGCACTGGCCGCCGGCAAGGTCCGCTGCGAGGCCTGCCCGGTGCTCTGCCAGATCAGCCCCGGCCGGCTCGGCGCCTGCGACCGCTACGGCAACGTCGACGGCGTGCTGACGCGCACCGACACGCTGCAGCTCGTCGCCCGCCCCGGTGCCGACCTCGTCGCCTGGCAGGCCGCGCAAGACGGCCACTGGGACGGCTCGCTGCTCGACGCGGCCGCCGCGGGCAGCGCGCCGGTGTTCGTCTCCGGCGTCGGCTCGACCACGACCTATCCCGACTACAAGCCGGCGCCCTTCATCGTCGCCTCGCAGCACGAAGGCATCGACCTGATCACGGTCGTCACCGAAGGCATCTTCAGCTACTGCAGCTTCAAGGTGAAGATCGACACCGACCGCTATCTCGGCCCCGAGCAGGCGACCGTGCGGCACTGCGGCGAGGCCGTGGGCCATGTGAGCACCATCGAATACGGCTCGCAGTTCCTGGCCCTCGGCGGCGTTCACCACCTCACCGGCGGCTCGAAGCGCGAAGGCCGAATCGCCTGCGAGATGATGCTGGCCCTCGGCAACCGCGAGCCGGTCGAGCTCGAGATCGAGGGCGGCGCGAAGGTCGTCGTCGCCGCCGATCGGGCCCCCGTCGTCGACGGCGTGGAAGAACAGCGCATGCGTGTCGGCTGCGGCTCGGCGACGATCGGCATCTTCGCGCCGCAGTGGTTCGGCCATGCCGACGAAGTCGTCGTCGTCGACGATCACATCACCGGCGTCCTTAGCGAGCACCAGGCCGGCAAGTTCCTCGACATGCCGCCGTCGGGCATTCGCCTCCGCGGCCGAAGGTCGACGCCCGGGCGCTACTTCCAGGTCGCGCAGCCGGGTGCCGGCTGGGGCGGCACCGACATCGTCGATCCGCTCTCGATCGTCGAGGGCTGGGAGCGCGATCGCGGCGCCCGGCCCGGGCTGCGCCTGCTCATGGTCTCGACCACCGGCGAGGACTCGGCCTGGTTCGTGCTCGACGACGACCTCGTGCCGCGGCCGGCGGAAATGCCGCTCGAGGTGGCGAAGGTGGTCGAGCGCATCGGCGAGAACTGCGAGCCATCGCTCTGCTCGGTGCTCTACGTCGCCGGCGCCGGCGGTTCGCTGCGCGCCGGCGTCACCGAAAACCCGATCGCGCTGACGCGCTCGATCAAGAACATGCTCGTCAACGTCACCTGCGGCGGCGCCCCGGTCTACGTGTGGCCGGGCGGCGGCATCACGGTGATGGTCGACGTCGCGAAGATGCCGGCCGACAGCTTCGGCTCCGTGCCGACGCCGGCGATCGTCTCGCCGATCGAGTTCACGATGCGGGCCGACGACTATCGGGCGATGGGCGGGCACATGGGGCGGGTGCGGCGGCTCGAGGACGTGCTGGCGGCTGGCGGCTGGCGGGTCGTGGCTGGTGCGTCGGGCAATCCCTGGCCGCCGGGCCGCGTCGTTCGTGGCCGCCGCGGCTGACGAAGAAGCCGGCCGTCGCCAATGCCGGCGACGGGCCCCTCTCTTTGGGTATCCGAACGGCGTCGTGCGCCGGGCGCGGCGCGCCAATAATGGCCCTCGGGCGGCAGCAGGCCCTCGCGGTACCGGACCTTCACGCATGCAACTGGATTCGCGTCTCATCTCGGCTTTCGGCAGCCTGGCGTTCGACAGCGACACCCGGCTGTTCCGCCTCGAGGGCGACGGCGCGCTGGGCGAGCTGCTGGTCGAGGCCTGGAGCCTGCGCGAGGCGCTCGACGAGCCGTGGGTGCTCGAGCTGTCGACTCTCGGCCTCGACGCCGGCCTCGACCTGCAAGCCCTGCTCGGAGCCAAGGCGACGCTGCGGCTGGCGCTGGCCGACGGCAGCCTGCTGCCGCGCAGCGGCATCGTCTTCGCGGCCGCCTCCGAGCAAGCCGACGGCGGCTTCGCCCGCTACCGACTGACGCTCAAGCCCTGGACCGCGCTGCTCGCACACACCCGGCGCAGCCGCGTCTGGCAGGAGAAGACGACCATCGAGATCGTCGAGAGCGTGTTCGCCGGCTACGCTGCGCGCGCGCAATGGCGCTGGGCCGACGACGTCGCCACCCATCTGGCCGAGAGCCCGTATGCCGGCAGCGGCGAGCGGCGCAGCTACACCGTGCAGTACCGCGAGACCGACCTCGCTTTCGTCACCCGCCTGCTCGCCGAAGAAGGGCTGGGCATGCGCTTCGAGGAAGACGAGAAGGCGCCGAGCGGTCACGGCCTCGTCGTCTTCGCCGGCAGCCCGTCGGTGGCGAGCTGCCCGCAAGACGCGACCAGCGAGGCCGATGGCGGCATCCGATTCCATCGGTCGTCTGCCGTCGAGACGCGAGACGCCGTGCAGGCCTTCGGCGGCCTGCGCGTCCTGCAGGCGTCGACGACGACGACGCTGGCCTGGGACTACGTCGCCAAGCGCGCGGTCGCGGCCAGCGTGCCGACCCACCACGACTTCGGCGGCGAAGACGCGCCGCGCCTCGAGGCCTACCGGCCGGCGCGGGCCTACGCCTACGCCAGCGCCGACCAGGCGGCGCGCGCGGCGACGCTGGCGCAGGAGGCGATCGAAGTGCGCAACAAGAGCTGGCTCGGCCGCTCGACGGTGCGCACCCTGCAGCCGGGCCGGACCTTCACGCTCACCGACAGCCCGCTCGACGAGTTCGGGCCGAAGTCGGCTGGAGTCGGCTCGGGCGGCGCCGGCAGCAGCGACGACCGCACGCGCTTCCTGGTCACGGCGGTCGTGCACGCGGGCATCAACAACCTGCCGAAGGAGCTGAGCGCCCGCCTGGCCGCAAGCAGCGCCAGTGACAGCGGCGCCGGCCAGCTTGCGCCCTGGGTCGACGCCGAAGTGCGTGCCCAGGCCGTCGCCACCGGCTACGGCAACTTCTTCGAGTCGACCCGCGCCCACGTGCCTTGGCGGCCGCAGCCGCGGCCGCGGCCGAAGGCGCCCGGGCCGCTCACGGCCGAGGTCGTGGGCAGCGGCAGCGGTGGTGGCGCCGGTGGTGGCGCGGAGATCTACACCGACAAGCTCGGCCGAATCTGCATCCGCCACGAGTTCCAGCCAGCGGGCGAGGCATCGACCTGGGTGCGCGTCGTGCAGCCCTACGCCGGTGCCGGCATGGGCCTGCAATTCATCCCCCGCATCGGCCAGCACGTTCTCGTCGACTTCTTCGACGACGACCTCGACCGCCCCTACGTCAAGGCAGCGCTCTACCAGGGTCGCGGTGAGGGCGGCGTGCCGGCAACGCCGGGCGGGCAGCCGGCTGACGCCGACGCCAGCGTCTTCGCCAGCTCGGGCGACGCGTCACCGAGCGGCCAGGGCAACCTTGCCGGCGGCAACGCGCCACCGTGGCATGGCGCCGCCCCGGGCGAGCTCGGCGCCGGCGGCCAGCGCAACGCCGCGGCGCTGTCGGGCTGGAAGACCAAGGAGTTCGGCGCGGGATCTGGAGGCACCGCGGGCGGTGCGGGCTACAACCAGCTCGTCTTCGACGACAGCATCGGCCAGCTGCGCACCCAGCTCGCCAGCACCCAGTTCGCGACCCAGCTCAATCTCGGCCACCTCATCCACCAGGCCGACAACCACCGCGGCAGCTTTCGGGGGCTCGGCTTCGAGCTGCGCACCGACGCCTACGGCACCGTGCGCGGCGCCCGCGGTGTTCTGCTCAGCAGCTATGGCATCACGCCCGCCGAGCCCTCGGGCGACAACGCGGCCGGCATTGCCCTGGCCGGCCAGCTGAGGACGCTCACCAGCACGCTCAGCGACGCCGCCAAGACGCACCAGACCGTCGCCCTGGCCGCGACCATCGGCAGCGTCAAGGCCACGCAGAGCGTGCTCAGCGACAAGGAAGCCCCGGCGCCGGCAATGCACACCGCGATCCGCGGCATGGTCTCCTCTGAGTCGCTCGACGCGGCCACGGGCGACGCGCAGGGCAAATCAGTCACTAGCGGCGACGACAAGGTGCCGCAGCTCACCGACCCCATCGTCACCATCGCCGCCAAGGCCGGCCTGGCCATCGCCGCCGGGCAAGACGTGGCGCTGCTCGCTGGCGAGAACCTGGTGATGGCCGCAGGGCAGGACCTGCAGGTCGCCTCCGGCGGCAGCGGCCGAGTCCACAGCGGCCAGGCGATCGGCGTCCTCGGCGGCGCCATCGGAGCAGGGGATCAGGCCGCGGGCAAGGGCCTGACGCTGATCGCCGGCCAGGGCGACGTCGAGCTGCAGGCGCAGGCCGACACCATGCAGGTGGCGGCCAAGGGCGACGTGCAGATCCAGAGCAAGAGCAGCCACATCGACTGGGCAGCGGCGAAGAAGATCACGCTGGCGACGGCAGGCGGGGCGAGCATCGTGATCGAAGGCGGGAACATCACGGTGATGTGCTCGGGGAAGATCACGGTGAGAGCGGGGACAAAGAGTTTTGTGGGGGCAGAAACTACGAGCCAGGGGATGCCAGAGATGCCTCGCGCCTCCATGTCATTTGATGAAAAGTTCCAATTACAAGATCCTTCTGGCGATCCGCTTGGTAACGTTCGTTATGAACTCATCAAACCCAACGGCACTCGCGTCGAAGGCGTGTCCGACGCGCAAGGCATGGTGCCAATTCAGCAAGGCTTTAGCCCGAACAAGGTGAAGCTCCGCATCCTCGGTCGCGCCACAAAAGAGTCAACGTGAGCGCCTTGCCTCCAACAACCGCTCGCAATCAGACATCAGTCCCCGACAAAGACGGGCGACCCATGTTTAATTGGAGCTTGACAAGCAGCTCGATCACCGATGTTGTTGGACTGATCGTCAAGCTTGACGTTCTTCCCGTGATTTTTGTGCCAGGGATCATGGGCAGTAATCTGCGCCAGCTAAAGGGTGGGAAGAGTGTCTGGCGACTCGACGCCGGCCCTAACAACAAACCAACAGGCTTAATCGCTGCGATGTGGAGTGCTTCCGCTGGTGAAAGACAAGCGCTGCTACATCCCGATCGCACCCAGGTCGATCCCGGCGGCGCAGTAGCGGGAGGCGTGGGCTTTAACGACGAGAAGGCGCTTCGTGCTCGCGGCTGGGGCACGGTTGCGCAAACAAGTTACGGGGGTTTCTTGCGATGGCTGGAAGAGACGCTCAACCCACAGGAAAACAATCCTGCACTGTGGCACGACTACTACCAGGACCAGGCAACCATTTCCGCGCCACCGAAGCCTGGCGACCGACCCAAGCTCTTTCCGGGTATTCGAATGGGCGTCAAGGGACAACCCTTCTCGGCCGAGATGCCATTCGATCCTGTGCTGACAGACGACCTGCTGATGCGAAGCAAGTTCTGGATGCCGGTGCATGCCGTTGGCTACAACTGGCTGGCATCGAACGCGGAAGCGGCCGAAGGAGAGCTAAAGCCTGCCATCGAAGACATCATGCGGGGCTACAACAAGAATCAGTTTTCCTGCAAGCAAGTCATCCTCGTCACCCACTCCATGGGCGGGCTCGTCGCAAGAGCCTGCGCCAAACTGCCCGGAATGGAAAAGAGCATCGCTGGCATCGTGCACGGAGTCATGCCCGCCACTGGCGCCGCAGTTGCGTATCGGCGTTGCAAGGTCGGCATGCGCGACGAAGGCTTCGGCGTCGAAGGCTACGTCGGTGCCAAAGTGATTGGCCGCACCGGAAGGGAGGTGACGTCAGTGTTCGCTCAAGCACCGGGTGCACTTCAGCTGCTGCCTTCGAAAGACTATGGCGCCGGTTGGCTCGGTGTGATTCAAGGTCCGTCGACGCAACAGAAGTGGCCTACAGCCGATCCCTACGAAGAGATCTACAAAGTTCGCGACAAGTGGTGGGGCCTTGTGAACGAAGCTTGGCTGACGCCGAAAGACGGCGTGCCGATTAAGTGGAGAGAGTTCACCGAGAGCGTCGATTCGGCGCGAGATTTCCATGAGCACATCGCCGGCCAGTACCACCCCTCGACTTACGTCTTCTACGGCGCAGACAAGGCACAGCCGAGCTTTGAGCGCATCAGCTGGCGAATGAAGCCCGGGAATGCTCCTGATTCGAAGCAAGCGCCTCGGATGGCGCAGGTGCTAGGCCTGTCGTCAGGACAGGTGAGACTCGACGGCGCGACGCCGGAATTTGTGCCCGGGCCGCAGGTCCATGAAATGGTCGCCACTCCCTACGGCGTCAGCGCAGTCGACTATCAAAGTAGCTACTGGGAATTGCATTGTGAGAAGCACGACGCAATCGGCGACGGCACGGTACCCGAGAGCTCCGGCCGTTCACCACGCGAACGCGGCAGCGGAAACGTCAAGCAGCAATTCAAGCTGATGGGCTTCGCGCACGAGCTGGCGTTCAATGACACCACGGCACGGAATGCGACTTTGTATGCGATCACCAAACTAGCCGGGAGGGCCAAGATCGGACCATGATTGATCGGCGCGTCTGGTTGCAATCCACGGTTCTTGCGCCGCTTTGTGCCCTGATCGCTTGCGGACCTTCTGAGAAGGAAAGAGTTTTGGCCTCACGATTGGTCGCGAACATGACTACCCACGCGGTTGGTCGGCATCTGATTGATTTGCCCGCCGACTTCGAGATGGGCGACGGCCGAGTGGAACTGACTTACGGCCTGACAGCAGAATTTACGACCGTTGAGGTCAGTATCGAATCGTTCGTCGCGACCGCTGAAAGTTTTGAAGCTTTCGTGCGCAAGCGCGCGAGCGGGATCGCGTCCCGAATGCACCTCAAGCTAGCGAATACGTCGATGCTGATCGAGACAGTACGCGTGTCACCGACTGCAGCGATCCTTCGGCGGTATCGAGACAGTCTCACAACGAAATCATTCCGATCAGAACTAATTGCTCTGGTCGGACGCGTGCTCCTGACTTGCTGGCAGGACTCTTACAGTGAGGCTCCTACTCCGGCGATCCAACGCCTGACTTTGTTGTCTACGCAGCTTGCCTCGATCGAATCGGAAGCGGCAGGTGGCAAAGGCTTCCGGTTCGGAGAACTCGTGATTGCTGGAGACCACGATCAGGAGAACGGAGACGTTTTCTTTCGCAGCAATTCGGCGCCCGGCGTAGTGATCGAATTTCATGCCGACGCGATCAGCCCAGATCCTTCGCCGTCGTTGCTGGGTCGTTGGCATGAGCCCGGTTGGAACGCGGCCCTCTCGGGGCCCAAACCCAGCGTGGTGCGGGAAGGGCCGATCACCCTCGCTGGAATGCGGGGCGAAGAGTTGTTGACCAAGGCCTCGTACCTCGAGGGCCGGGTCGACATGAAAATTTGGGCCGAGTCGAAACGGCCCACACCCGGGTTTGCCACCCCATTGTTGAAGATCGAGATTGATACGGTGCCCCGAGGGCCCAAGGAGGAGGCACTGCCGGCCGTATGGTCGGAACTCGACACCACCACCATCTGGGATGTCGTCGTGAAGTCGGTCAGGCTCAGGCCAGGTGCGGTCTGACGAGCAAGTGCGGGTCGACGCGTCTTCAAAGAATGTTGATCCGAGTCTTGGCAAGGAGGAGAGTCTTGCGGTATCGGACGCGATCATCAAATCGTCCGACTGCGGCCGGGCGGTCTATGAGAGCGTTTTGTAGTCCGTGAACCATTGAAGGTGGTGCAAGCCGGGGCGGTTATGCATGCGTGCGTCCAAAACGGTTGCCTTCATTTCCAGCACGGCCCGATCGACTGCCTCGTGGACGCGCAGGGTGACGCTTCGGCTGTTCATCCGGCGATTGAGCAGGCTTGGAATTTCTTCTCTACGTGCCTCGACCGGCTCTTGCATGAATTGCCGCTGCTACGTGCCGAGTTATCCTCGGGCGCGATCACCGAACTCCATGGTGGGTTGGCCGACACCGTCGGTGTGATCAGCAGTCGCATGATCGCCGCCTGCCTCCCCCACGCCACCCACGGCCGCTTTATCACCGCCATGGCCGCAGTCGCCGGCAGCGTCGCCGAAGAGCGGTTCGCCATCTTCGACCGGCCCGGCATCACCCGCGACTGGATCAACAACGGTGGTAACAGCTGCGAACCGCGACGGCGACAACAAGCCACTTGGCACGCTGCAGCGCCGGGCGACGTCTGAGGCATCAACCGACTTGTCATCGACAAACTGACTGCTAGCTTCGCGCGGCTGCGCGAACGGCACAACTTCACAAGCGGCTTGACGGAGTTAGGCGACATGCTATCCAGACAACGCAAGCCATCCAGTAGCGAACTGCGCCAATGACCTGCCCCCTTCCGCCGTGCCAATCATTCTGAGGAAGTCCGGGATTGCGCGACCTTCCGGAGGCGCTCGCCAAAGAAACGGATGCGTCGGGCGGATTGAAGTGGTGGGCCGGCA
>JAYTYH010000554.1:0-1735 GCA_043742485.1 Rhizobacter sp. | reverse complement strand
GCCGGAGGTGGAAGCGACGGGCCGCCGAAGCGGCTCTGCATCCTCGGCGCCACGGGATCCGTCGGTGCGGCCACGCTCGATGTCGCGCTGCGCCACCCTGGCCGCTACGAGATCTTCGCGCTCAGCGCGCACCGTCGCCTCGACGACCTTTTTGCGCAGTGCATTCGGGTGGCGCCTCGCTACGCCGCCGTCGCCACTGCCGTCGACGCCGACCACGTCGCAGCCCGCCTGCGCGACGCCGGCCTGAAGACCGAAGTGCTGTTCGGCCCCGAGGCGCTGTGCGATCTCGCCCGGCACCCCGAGGTCGACTACGTCATGGCCGCCATCGTCGGCGCGGCCGGGCTGGCGCCGTGCCTGGCTGCGGCCGAGGCCGGCAAGCGCGTGCTGCTGGCCAACAAGGAAGCGCTGGTCGTCGGCGGTCGGCTCTTCATGAGCGCGATCGAGCGCGGCGCCGCCACGCTGTTGCCCATCGACAGCGAGCACTCGGCGATCTTCCAGTGCCTGCCCGAAGACCGGGCGACCTGGAAAGACCGCGTCGACCACATCGTGCTTACCGCCTCGGGCGGGCCTTTCCGCGGCCGCGATCCAGCCACGCTCGGCAGCGTCACGCCTGACCAGGCCTGCGCTCATCCCAACTGGGTCATGGGTCGCAAGATCTCGGTCGACTCGGCCACGATGATGAACAAGGCGCTCGAAGTCATCGAAGCGCACTTTCTCTTCGATCTCGCGCCCGAGCAGATCGAGGTCGTGATTCATCCGCAGAGCATCATCCATTCGATGGTCGTGTGCCGCGACAGCTCGGTACTGGCACAACTCGGCACGCCCGACATGCGGGTGCCGATCGCCGTCGGCCTGGCCTGGCCCGGCCGCGTTGCTTCGGGCGCCGATACGCTCGACTGGCGCAGCCTCGCTGCGCTGACCTTCGAGGCCGCCGATCACGCCACCTATCCAGCTCTCGCCCTGGCTTATGAAGCGTTGCACGCGCGGGCCGGAACCACGGCCGTGCTCAACGCGGCCAACGAAGAGGCCGTCGCCGCGTTTCTCGCTGGAACTTGTCCCTTCGACCGGATTCACACCGTCAACCGGCGAACCCTCGAAGCGCTGGTCCCTGCGGTCGATGCCGATGCGTCGATCGACTCCCTGATCGCTCTCGACGACGAAGCTCGGCGTTGTGCCCGTGGTTTCCTGAAAGGCTGATGCCATGACCCGTCCCACAGGCGCCGCATGCTGATCACGGTGCTCGCCTTCATGCTGACGCTGGGCGTGCTGATCGTCGTCCACGAGTACGGGCACTACCGGGTTGCGGTGGCGTGCGGGGTGCGCGTGCTGCGCTTTTCGATCGGCTTCGGCCGCGTGCTCTGGCGCCGCCAGCCCAAACCCGACGGCACCGAATTCGTCGTCTGCGCCTTGCCGCTCGGCGGCTACGTGCGCATGCTCGACGAGCGCGAAGGCGTCGTCGGAGCCGCCGATCTCGGCCGCGCCTTCAACCGCAAGCCGCTCTGGCAACGCGCTGCCATCGTCGCCGCCGGGCCGGCTGCCAACCTGCTCCTCGCAGTGTTGCTCTACGCCTGCGCGCACTGGATCGGCATCGATGAGCCGAAGGCGGTGCTGGCACCTCCGGCCGCGGCCAGCATCGCCGAGCGCGCCGGCCTGCGCGCCGGCGACTGGGTGCGCGCCTGGTCCAACGACGGTGGTGAGTGGCACGACGTGCGCTCGCTGACCGACCTGCGATGGC
>JAYTYH010000553.1:0-4308 GCA_043742485.1 Rhizobacter sp. | reverse complement strand
GCGCGCGACGTGCGGCTCATCCTCATCGACCCGAAGATGCTCGAGATGAGCGTCTACGAGGGCATTCCGCACCTGCTCTGCCCGGTCGTCACCGACATGAAGCAGGCTGCCAATGCGCTCAACTGGGGCGTGGGCGAAATGGAGCGGCGCTACAAGCTGATGAGCAAGCTCGGCGTCAGGAACGTCGCCGGCTACAACAAGAAGATTGCCGAGGCGGCCGAGCGCGGCGAGCACCTGCCCAACCCGTTCAGCCTCACGCCCGACGCACCCGAGCCGCTCGAACGGCTGCCGCTGATCGTGGTCGTGATCGACGAGCTGGCCGACCTGATGATGGTCGTCGGCAAGAAGATCGAGGAGCTGATCGCGCGGCTGGCGCAGAAGGCGCGTGCCTCCGGCGTGCACCTGATCCTGGCCACGCAGCGGCCCAGCGTCGACGTCATCACCGGCCTCATCAAGGCCAACATCCCGACCCGCCTGTCGTTCCAGGTCTCGAGCAAGATCGACTCGCGCACCATCCTCGACCAGTCGGGTGCCGAGGCGCTGCTCGGCATGGGCGACATGCTCTACCTGCCTTCGGGAAGCGGCCTGCCGGTGCGCGTGCACGGCGCCTTTGTCAGCGACGAGGAAGTGCATCGCGTCGTCGCCTACCTGAAGAGCCAAGGCCCGCCGAACTACATCGAAGGCCTCCTCGAGGGCGGCACCATCGACGGCGACGGCATCGACGGCCCGGCCGGCGACGCGGCTGCGGCCGGCAGTGAGAGCGATCCGATGTACGACCAGGCGGTCGGCATCGTGCTGCAGCATCGCCGTGCCTCGATCTCGCTGGTGCAGCGCCATCTGCGCATCGGCTACAACCGCGCCGCCCGCCTGCTGGAACAAATGGAGAAATCCGGGCTCGTATCCGGCATGGCCACCAACGGCAACCGCGACATCCTCGTGCCGGCGCGAATCGAATGAAGCCGAACCGCGCCATCCGCGCGCTCGCCAGCGCCCTGCTCCTGGCCTCGGCGAGCGCCCTCGCCGCGCCGGTCGACACGCTGCGCGAGTTCGTTCGCGACGTGAAGAGCGGCCGCGCCCAGTTCACGCAGGTCGTGACCTCGCCCGAAGGCGTCAAGAAGAAAAGCTCGGCCGGAACCTTCGAGTTCTTGCGCCCCAACCGCTTCCGCTTCGCCTACGCCAAGCCGTTCGAGCAGACCATCGTCGCCGACGGCGAGAAGGTCTGGATCTACGACGCCGATCTCAACCAAGTCAGCTCGCGGCGGCTCTCGCAGGCGCTCGGCGCGACGCCGGCGGCACTGCTCGCGGGCTCGTCGCTCGACAAGGACTTCGATCTCGCCAACCTGCCGCCGCAGGGCGGACTCGAGTGGGCCGAGGCGAAGCCGAAGGCCAAGGACGGCGCCTTCCAGTCGGTGCGCATCGGCTTTCGCGGCAAGGAGCTGGCGGCGCTCGAGATCCTCGACAGCTTCGGTCAGAAGTCGGCGTTGCAGTTCAACGCCTTCGCGGCCAACGTCACCCTGCCGCCCGAGTCGTTCCGCTTCACGCCGCCGGCCGGCGCCGACGTCATCGAGCAGTAGGCGCGCCAGCCGCTGGCGCGCCGGAGCGCTCGATCAAGGGTCGGCCCGGCTGAGCACCAGCACCGCGTTCGTGCCGCCGAAGGCGAACGAGTTCGAGACGGCATGCACGAGACCCCGCGCGTCGCGACCTCCGCTCGCCACGAGATCGATGGCGAACGCCGGATCCATCCGTTCCGTGTTGGCCTGCGGCGGCAACCGCCTGCACCGCAACGCGCGCAAGGCGGCGAGCAACTCGACGGCGCCACCGGCACCGAGCAAATGGCCGTGGATCGCCTTGGTGGAACTGACGGGCACGGAGCCGGCGCCGAACACGCGCGCGATCGACGCCGCCTCGGCCGCGTCGCCAGCCACGGTCGCGGTGCCGTGGGCGTTGACGTAGCCGATCTCCTCCGGTCCGAGGCCGGCATCGGCGAGTGCGGCACGCAGCGCCCGTTCCTGGCCGCCGGCGTCGGGCTGGGTGATGTGCATGCCGTCGCAGTTGGTGGCGTAGCCCGCGAGCCGGGCGATGCAGGCGGCGCCGCGTGCACGCGCATGGTCGGCACTCTCGAGCACGAAGGCAGCTGCGCCCTCGCCGAGCGCGAAGCCGGCGCGGTCGGCCGCGAACGGCCGGCACGACGGCGGCGCCATCGCCGCGGCGTCGGCACGCGAAGCGCCGAGCGGCGCCAGCACCCGCATCGCCAGCCAGCTCGCGATCACGCCGGGCGAGAGCAGGGCCTCGCTGCCGCCGGCGACGGCGACATCGACGCGGCCCGAGGCGACTGCCCGCATCGCCTCGCCGATCGCGACCGCTGCCGAAGCGCACGCGCAGGCGTAGCCGAGGGCCATGCCTTGCGCCCGCAGCAGCAGCCCGAGCTCGGCAACGGGCGCGTTGGGCATCGTCGTGACGACGGTGGTCGGGCGGATGCGGCGGTGCTCGGCGTAGACGGTGCGGCAGGTAGCGTCGAAGGTCGCCGCGCCGCCCATGCCGCTGCCCCAGAAGAGGCCGAGCCGCTCCGGGTTCGCGGGCGGGTCGGAGAGGCCGGCCATGACGCGGGCGTCGCGCACCGATGCGAGTGCCATCGCCGAGCCGCGGTCGAGTGGCAGCTTCGACGGCGACGCGACGGCGGCGAAGTCGAACTCGCAGCGCGCCAGCGGCACCAGCGTCGGCGCGATGCCGGGCAGCACGAGCTCGTCGGCGAGCACGGCGGAGCGGCCTGCGAACAAGGCGGCGTCGAAGGTGGCCTCGTCGTTGCCGATCGGGCTGCGGACGCCGTAGGCGGTGATCCAGACTTCGCGGTTCACGTCGCGGCCGGCTCGACTCGACCCGTCGGCTTCGTGGTCGCGATGACGCTCAGGGCGTGCCGGCGTCGGCCGCCACTGTTGCTTCTGCCGCGACCGGGCGGGCCAGGGCGGCCTGGTCGAGGGCGTCGGCGAGGTGCTCGAGCGTCAGGCCGGTCTGGCGCGGATCGAGGCGGTCTTCGGGAATGCGCACCTCGAAGCGGTCTTCGAGCGCGAACACGAACTCCATCAGCGACAGCGAATCGAGGCCCAGGCTTTCGAGCGTGGCCTCGGGCCGCACGAGCGCGGCGTCGACCTGGAACTTGTTGACGAGGACGTCGGTGATGGCGTCGAACACGAGCGGCTTCATGGCGAGGGTCCTGAACGAAACGGTCGAAAGCAAGAGCTGAGATGAAATCGGCGGCCATAGCCGGCGGCGCGCCCTGGCGAGCGTAGCCCAAACCGCGCCGTCGCCGGTGCCGTCGCAGCGCCGCAGTCGACAATCGCGACGATGGCGAACACACCGCAACTGTTCGACGACGGCGCCGCGGCTGCAGCCGCGGCGCCGCTCGCCGAGCGCCTGCGCCCGAAGACACTCGACGAGGTGATCGGCCAGCAGCATCTGCTCGGGTCCGGCAAGCCGCTGCGTGTCGCTTTCGAGTCGGGTCGGCTGCACTCCATGATCCTCTGGGGCCCGCCCGGCGTCGGCAAGACGACGCTGGCGCGCCTCATGGCCGACGCCTTCGATGCCCAGTTCATCTCGATGTCGGCCGTGCTCGGCGGCGTCAAGGACATCCGCGAGGCGGTCGAGCGCGCGCAGGCCTCGCGCACCAGCGGCCGCCGCACGGTGGTCTTCGTCGACGAGGTCCACCGCTTCAACAAGAGCCAGCAGGACGCCTTTCTGCCGCATGTGGAATCGGGCCTGTTCACCTTCATCGGCGCGACCACCGAGAACCCGTCGTTCGAGGTCAACTCGGCGTTGCTCTCTCGTGCCACCGTGCATGTGCTCAAGCCGCTGGACGACGCCGACCTCGCCATGCTCCTGGCCCGCGCCTGCGAGCTGCTCGGCGCACCGCCGCTGGTACCTGCCGCCGAAACGCGCCTCGTCGGCTATGCCGACGGCGATGCCCGCCGCCTCCTCAATGCCTACGAGAACCTCGTCAACACGGTGGGCACGGTGGCGACCATCGACGAAGCCATGCTGGAGCAGGCGCTCGGCGAACAGCTGCGCCGCTACGACAAAGGCGGCGAGCAGTTCTACGACACCATTTCGGCCCTGCACAAGGCCGTGCGCGGCAGCGACCCCGACGCTTCGCTGTACTGGTTCGTGCGCATGATCGACGGCGGCGTCGACCCGCGCTACGCGGCTCGCCGCCTGGTCCGCATGGCCAGCGAGGACTTCGGCCTGGCCGACCCGCGTGCGTTGCGTCTCGCCCTCGACGCCGCCGAGACCTACGAGCGGCTCGGCTCGCCCCGA
>JAYTYH010000552.1:0-2876 GCA_043742485.1 Rhizobacter sp. | reverse complement strand
AGGCGGTGCGCCGTTTCGGTGTGCGCGCCGTGCGCGTCGTCCACCGCATCGGCGTGCTCGGGCCGGCTGCCCAGATCGTGCTCGTGGCCGTCACGGCGGCGCATCGGCACGAAGCCTTCCAGGCCTGCGAATTTTTGATGGACTATCTGAAGACGCAGGCGCCGTTCTGGAAGAAGGAGGCCGGACCGAACGGCGCGCACTGGGTCGACGCCCGCGTCGCCGACGACGCGGCGCTGGCGCGCTGGGGCATCGCCGCCGCCAACGCCGAGGCGCCATGAACCCGTCGATCAGCTTCAGCCATCTTCTTCTTGTCGCCGGCGGGGGTGTCGCCGGCTGTGTTCTGCGCTGGCTCGCCGGCGTCTGGCTCAACGCGCGCTGGAGCGGCTTTCCGCTCGGCACGCTGCTCGTCAACTGCATCGGCGGTCTCTTGATCGGCTTCGCCCTGTTCGCCTTCGAGCGTTCGCCCAACGAGCCGATGCGCCTGCTCGTCGTCACCGGCATGCTCGGCGGCTTCACGACCTTCTCGTCGTTCTCGGTCGAATCGCTAATCCTGCTGCAGCGCGGCGAACTCCTGCTCGCTGCCGGGCACACGCTGGCTCACGTGCTCGGCGCGCTGGCATGCGCCGCGATCGGCTATCGCATCGCGCAGGCTGTCCTCCTGGTTTGACGGGCGTCAAGGCGGCGTCTTGAAAACGGCGCAAATTCGCCTCAGCTGATTGCGCTTCGAGGACCGCTGCCATGAGATTCGACAAACTGACGACCACGTTTCAGGAGGCGATGGGCGACGCTCAGAGCCTGGCTGTTGCACGCGACAACCCGTACATCGAACCCTTCCATCTGCTCGCCGCCATGCTGGCGCAGAGCGATGGACCGAAGGCGTTGCTGACGCAGGCCGGCGTCAACACGGCCAAGCTGACCGCCGCGCTCGAACAGGCCATCGCCAAGCTCCCGCAAGTGCAGGGCGGCGAGCAGGTCCAGCCGGGCCGAGACCTCGGCGCGCTCTTGCAGGCCGCCGAGAAAGAGGCCGGCAAGCGCGGTGACCAGTTCATCGCCAGCGAGATGTTCCTGCTCGCCGCCGCCGAGGCCAAGAGCGCCATCGGCACGCTCGCCCGCGAGCATGGCCTGACGCGCAAATCGCTCGAGGCCGCGATCGATTCTGTGCGCGGCGGCAAGCCGGTCGACAACGCCGCTGCCGAGGGTCAGCGCGAAGCGTTGAAGAAGTACACGATGGACCTCACCGAGCGCGCCCGTGCCGGCAAGCTCGATCCGGTGATCGGTCGCGACGACGAGATTCGCCGCGCCATCCAGGTGCTGCAACGGCGCACCAAGAACAACCCGGTATTGATCGGCGAGCCCGGCGTCGGCAAGACAGCCATCGTCGAGGGCCTGGCGCAGCGCATCGTCGCCGGCGAGGTGCCGGACTCTCTCAAGAACAAGCGCGTCCTGGTGCTCGACATGGCGCTCTTGCTCGCCGGCGCGAAGTTCCGCGGCGAGTTCGAGGAGCGGTTGAAGAGCGTGCTGAAGGAAGTCGCGCAGGACGAAGGCCAGACGATCGTCTTCATCGACGAGTTGCACACCATGGTCGGTGCCGGCAAGGCCGAAGGCGCCATCGATGCCGGCAACATGCTCAAGCCGGCGCTGGCGCGCGGCGAGTTGCATTGCATCGGCGCGACCACGCTCAACGAATACCGCAAGTACATCGAGAAAGACGCCGCGCTCGAGCGCCGCTTCCAGAAGATTCTCGTTGGCGAGCCGACGGTCGAGGCCACCATCGCCATCCTGCGCGGCCTGCAGGAGAAGTACGAGGTCCACCACCAGGTCTCCATCACGGACCCGGCGATCGTCGCCGCGGCCGAGCTGAGCCATCGCTACATCACCGACCGTTTCCTGCCCGACAAAGCGATCGATCTCATCGACGAAGCGGCCGCCAAGGTGCGCATCGAGATCGACTCCAAGCCCGAGGTCATGGACAAGCTCGACCGCCGGCTGATCCAGCTGCAGATCGAGCTGGCCGCCGTCACGCGCGAGAAGGACGAAGCGTCGCAGCGCCGGCGCGGCCTGATCGAGGAGGAGATCTCGCGACTGCGTCGCGAGGCGGCCGACCTCGACGAGATGTGGAGGGCCGAGAAGGCCGCGGCGCAAGGCTCCGGCGATCTGCTGAAGGACATCGACGCGATGCGCTTCCAGATCGAGGACCTGAAGCGCAAGGGCAACTACGACAAGGTCGCCGAGCTGCAATACGGCAAGCTGCCGGAGCTCGAGAAGCGATTGAAGGACGCCCAGGCGGCCGAAGAAGCGCGCAGCACGGTCGGCGGTCGCGCGCGGCTGGTCCGCACGACGGTCGGCGCCGAGGAGATCGCCGAAGTCGTCGCCCGCGCCACCGGCATTCCGGTGAGCAAGCTGATGCAGGGTGACCGCGACAAGCTGCTGCAGATGGAGGCCAAGCTGCACGAGCGCGTCGTCGGCCAGGACGAAGCGATTACCGCAGTGGCAAACGCAATTCGCCGTTCGCGCTCCGGGCTATCGGATCCGAATCGCCCCACGGGCTCGTTTCTGTTCCTCGGGCCGACCGGCGTCGGCAAGACCGAGCTCTGCAAGGCGCTTGCCGGCTTCCTGTTCGATAGCGAAGACCACCTCATCCGCCTCGACATGAGCGAGTTCATGGAAAAGCATTCGGTGGCGCGCATGATCGGCGCGCCGCCCGGCTACGTCGGCTACGACGAGGGCGGCTACCTGACCGAGGCGATCCGGCGCAAGCCCTACAGCGTGCTGCTGCTCGACGAGGTCGAGAAGGCCCACCCGGACGTCTTCAACGTGCTGCTGCAGGTGCTGGACGACGGCCGACTCACGGACGGCCAGGGTCGCACCGTGGACTT
>JAYTYH010000551.1:0-3863 GCA_043742485.1 Rhizobacter sp. | reverse complement strand
AGAAGGCGGCGAAAGATCGGCTGCTTCGAATTGGCGGGCCGCAGGACGCCGATCACCGGCACGCCGGCCATGACGAGCAGATCTTCCGGAACGCGGACGCGACGGTCGAACATCTCGAGCGCGAGCGCCGCCAGGATGCCGGCGATCAGCGCACCGACCACCGAGCCGGCGAGACCGAGCATGGTCTTCGGCCGCGACGGCTCCAGCGGCTCCACAGCCGGGCTCAGCAGCCGCGTGTTGGCCTGGTTGTTCTGGCCTTCGAGGTTGAGCTGACTCAGCCGTTGGGCGACGGCGTCGTAGGCGCGCTGGGCGGCCTCGACGTCGCGCGCGTAGACGGCGATCTGGTCGTGGTCGGAGCGCAGCGCCAGGAGTTGCTTCTTCTGCGCATCGACCATCCCCTGCAGTTCGTCTACCTTCTGGCCGCTGCCGCGGTTCACCGCCGTGGTGCCGCCGGCGACGCGGCGCGTCTCGGCGGCGATTTGCCCGGTGATCTCGCGGATCTGCGCCTCGAGCTGCAGGCGTGCGGGGTGGTTCTTGCCGACGATGCCGCTGACCTCGGTGAGCTTGGTCTGCGCCGTGGCGAGCTGCATCTTCAGGCCCTGCACGGCGGCACTTTGAAGCACGTCGGGCGACATCTCACCGCCGGTGTTGCGCTGCCGCGCCGATGTTTCGACCCGCTCCGACTGAGCAAGCGCCAGCTGCGAGATCAGGGCGTTATAGCGGGCGTTTTCCTGGTCGAGCCGCTCGTCGGTGACGACGATGCCTTTGCTTTGCTGAAACTTCGAGAGCCGCGTCTGCGCCTGCTCGAGGTTGGCGCGCAAGGTCTTGGTCTGCTCGTCGAGGAACAACGCCGACTGCCGCGCCGGCGCCACCCGCAGGTCGACCGAGACATCCATGTAGGCCTGCGCAAACGCGTTGGCCGCGGCCTGCGCGAACACCGGGTCGGGCGCGGAGTAACTGAGGTTGATGAGGTTGCTTCCCCGCGTGGGCTCGACGGTCAGGCCGCGCGACAGCACGTCGGCGAAGTAGCGCTCGAGCGGAATCTTCGCCTTCGTGACCTCACGCCATTCGGCCACCGCCGTCGCCGATCGCTCGACGCCAAGGAGCTTGACGGCACGCGACGCGACCCGCTCGCTGCGCATGATCTCGATCTGCGTGGCCATGTAGCTCGGTGCGGCGAGTGCCGGCGCCAGCGCTCCGAGCGCCGGGTCGATCCGCATCTCGACGATGAGCGAGGTCTCGGCGGTGTATTGCCGGCGCAAGTTCAGCGTGATCGCGACGCCGATCGCGGCGATCACCACGAACAGGCCGAGCACGAGCCACTTGCGTGCCCAGACGATTCGCAGGCATTGAAGCAGGGTCACGGGTCTATATCCTCAGAAAATCGATTCGCGAACGTAGATCACGTCGTCGCGCTCGATCCTGTCGTTCAATTTCAGTTCAAGAACCTTGGTCGCGCCCGACGCGTCTTTGCGGTTGACGCGGATGCCGCGTTCGGTGCCCCGTGCCGTCAGGCCACCGCCCGCCGCCAGCGCCTGCATCAGCGTCATGCCGCGTTCCAGCCGCATCTGGCCCGGCTTTTGCACCTCGCCGTAGATGTAGATCGTGGGTGCCCGGTCGACGTAGACGATGTCGCCGTTCTCGACCGTGACGTCGAGCTCGGCCCGGCCCGACTGCAGGATCTGCGGCAGGTCGATGTCGAGCTTGACGGGCTTGCCGTTGCGGTTGCCGACGAGGGTGACGACATCGGCTCCACCGGGCAATACACCGCCCGCTGCCGCGATCATTTCCGAGACCTTGCTGCCGACGATCTCGATCGGAAAGCGGCCTGGCTTGGCGACCTGGCCGAGGATCGAGATCTGGGTGCTGCGGATCTGAACCGTCTGGATCGTGACCTGGGGCTTCAGCACGAAACCGCCGTCGCGCAGCAGCTTCTCGATCTTCTGCTGCGCCCGCGTCACCGACAGGCCGCCGACGACGACGGCGCCGATCAGCGGCACGTTGATCTCGCCGTTCTCGGACAGGCGCGCTTCCACCGCGAGATCAGGGTTCTGATAGACCGTCATCTTGACGACGTCGCCAGCCCCGAGCACCGGCTCGGCCCGGCCGGGCGTTTGGGCGAACGCGGCGCCTGCTGCAAAAACCAACGCCACGATCCCGGCAGCCCAGCGGCGCAGGCCACAGCCCGGTGGCCGCAGCGGTTCGATCGCCATTCTCGACAGCATCATTTGAGTCCTTTGAGGCCCTTGTCCAGCGTCTCGCCGCTGGGCATCGACGCCGGCCCGCCTTCGGGGCGGGCGACGTCGAGCTGCGGCGCGGCGCTAACGGCAGATGCTGGCAAGGTAGGTGCCAGCGTCGTTATCGGCTTCAGGTCGGGCGCCGATGGCGCCACATAGGGCGCTCGGGCTGCGTCGGCCGCGAACTGGCCGACGTACTCGACCTTGGCGGCGGCGCGCAAGGCCACGAGGTCGTCGGCAATCAGCTTGCGCTTGCGTTCGTTGAGCAGAAACTGTTCGATCGCCGGCCGCGCCTGCGCCTCGTTGACCGGTTGCACACGCGACTGCGCCAGATTGACCACCTGGACACCCCCAGGGCGCACGTTGAAGAGGGCCTGACCGTCCTTGAGGTTCGCGATCTTGTCGAGATCGGCCATTGGCAATTGCTCGGCGGTGCGCACCGCGTCGTTGCCGGCGTACTTGAAGCCCTTGTCCTTGATATAAGCCACGAATTCGGCGAACGTCTTGGCCTGATCGAGCGCCGCTTTCAGGCCCTGAACCTGCTCGGGTGCCGCCTCGATCGTCACTTCCTGCAGGTTGTAGACCCGGCGGCCGCTGAAGAGCGCCGGGTGTGCCTCGAAATAGGCCGCAACCTCTGGCGGCGTAGCCTTGGGTGCACCCTGGCCGATCTTTTCGATATAGGCACGGGCGATCAGGTCGCGGCGTGCGGCCTCGATCTGCTGGACGACGCGCGGGTCGCGGTCGAGCTTTTGCTCAGCGGCTTTTTGCAGCACCACTTCTTGGTCGATCAATCGTTCCAGCACCTGCCGGCCCGACGACGCGGCCTCTTCAGGAGGCACGGCCCGCTGCTGCCCGAGCACGAAGTTGATCTGGTGAACGGTGATCTCTTCCTTGTTGACCTTGGCCGCGGTCTGGCTGGCGGCCTTGTCCTTGTTCTTGTCGCCGCATCCGGCGGTAACGCTAAGGCCAGCAGCCAGGCAAATCGCCAGCAAAGGGTGGGAACGGAAGAACGGCATGTCTGGCTTCGTCATGGATTTTTCGGGCGTGCATGACCGATGCACGCCGCTGTTGGGTAAACGCCGGACGAGTGTATTGCGCTCCGGCACCACGCAAATCGCTCTTCCGTGCAAACTGCCCACGACGCTCCTTCTGCTCCCGCGATCGTGGAAAAAGCCATCGCTTTTCCAACTGCTTCGGCGCCTCTGGATCACGGCGCCACCCTACGATGCCGCGTGATTCCTGAAAAGCTCGTCCACTACGCCGCCGAAACCAACGCCCTCATCTACGCGCTCTGGGCGCTTGCGCTGATCTTCTTCATCGCCCTCGTCAACGTGTCGCTCATGCTGGGGATGGCGTGGATGAGGGACCGAACCCGCAAAGATCGCGACCGCCGAATTCGCGTCAAGCTCGTCGACAAGGACAAGCGCATCGCCGAGTTGGAAGTCGAGATCAGGGTGCTCGCTGAGTTCCGCCGCCGCGCCGAGTCGGCCCTGAACGCAAAGTGACCCCGAACGGGGCCACTGAATGTTGGTTGCGAGGGCAGGATTTGAACCTGCGACCTTTGGGTTATGAGCCCAACGAGCTACCAGACTGCTCCACCTCGCGAGTCGAGTTTAACACGCAGCC
>JAYTYH010000550.1:0-11471 GCA_043742485.1 Rhizobacter sp. | reverse complement strand
GTCTGCCGGTGTCGTCTGCCCGGAACGAGTTGCCGCCTCGGCGAGATGGCCGATCTCGTGGCGCAACTCGCCCCGCTGCGCGACAAGCAGCAGGAGCGGCAGCAGGAATGCCAGAACGAGCGCGGGCGTCTTCCGGCGGCCGGAACGAAAATCTGCAGACGCGATTCTTGGCATCACGGCTTGGGCGGAGGAACGTATCGCTCTACGGCCATGGCGTCGATCCGATCGCCGCTCGCACCCATCGGCGAGTCCTGGCGAGCCGTCGTGATCCGGCCGCTGACCCACGCCGTGTCCATGGCGCGAAAGCCTTCCGCAGGCGTCTTCAGCAGGGCATCGATGATCTGGTTGGCCGGCGGCGCGGGGTTGTGGATGCACGCCCCGAAGTACGGCACCAGCAGGAATTCCTTCAGGGACCCATGCGCGGTCTCCGGCGGCACGACATCGCCGGGCATCCGCACCGCCGCACCGTTCAGCGCCGCGACGGTGGATGCGTGGTCCCAGACAACGCCGCGGATGCGTTCGATGCCGAGCAAGAGAAGCGTGGAAAGCGCCATCGACGAGGCGATCAGCGACAGCACGAGGCGCCGGTTCCAGGCGCTGCGGGTCGCGAGCCTCAGCAGTGCCCTCATGCAGCCTCGGTTGCGCTGGCAACGCTTGACGCCGCGTTGATCGCCGCCGGGTCGACGTGCCTGAGGAAGCGGGGCGCCAACCGCGCATCGTGGCTGACGAAGATCAAGGCGCTCCCGGCCCGGCGACACGCTTCGAGCAACACCCTCATAAACGACTCGCGCAGTGGCCGGTGCTCGAAGCCGACGAGGCTGTCCGGTGGCGACTCGAACGAGAGTGTTGGCCCGGTGCCCTGCATGGCGATGCCCGGCTTGGCGACCCCGTGCACGTGGGCGTGCTGGTGGACCGCGCCGCTGGTGCTCTGGGCCCAGACGCCGGCCATGAGAAAGACCGAGGTGGCGAAGGTGACGAACCGCCTGAGCAGTCCAAGCCTGAAATGACGAGACCGCATCTCGTGTCCTCCGAAGACGATCCAGTCACGACCGGCGCGCACTCGTGCGCCCGGTCCGATCGACGATCAGAACTTCAGGCGGTGGGTGGGCCGCGGCTGCGCGGCGGGACCAGGCTGTTCTCGGCGCTCGCCAGCCGGGGGCTGCTCGCGAGGCGGAACGAAAGACCCGCCAGCAGGGCGGGAGTAAGGAAGTCTGCCTTTGCGAGACTGGCGATCTGGGCATAGCCGAGGCACTGCAGGCAATGGTCCGCGTCGACCGGAGCCTTCTGGGAACTCGACGCCTGCACACGGTCGTGGCTGTACGAATGTTGCAAGCCACCCTGCTGCGCGAACAGCATCAGGAAGGGGAGCAGGAGAGTCCAGGAAAGCTTGCGCATGGCCAACGAAAGTTGGCTGCATGGTGCCACAGCTTGATGTCAGGAGCGCGACAAAAGCCCTTTGCCACGGCATTCGCAATGCAACACAGTTGCATTAATATGGCGGGTGACCCGATCCCGAGCATCCTTGAATCGCGACACCGAACGCCTGCCGACGAGCAACCGACCGGCCGAGGCACCGCCGGAAAGCCTTCTATCGGCCTTGAGCGTTCGCGGCTTGAAAATCACGAAAGCGCGTCGCGCGGTCGCTCGCGTTCTCGATGGTGCGCGTCGTGCAATGAGTCATGCCGAAATCGAGATCCTGCTCGAAGAGCCAATCGATCGGGTGACGCTGTACCGGACCCTCGAGAGCTTCGTCGATGCCGCCATCCTCGCCAGGTTCGTCGATGTCGATCGGGTCAACCGCTTCGTGCCGATGCAGGGCGTCGATCACCAGCGGCATGCGCATTTTCACTGCGATGGCTGCGGCCACGTCTATTGCGTCGCCGCCAAGCCGCCACGCCATCCAGCCGTGCCCGAGGGGTTCGCAGTGGATGCGGTTGCCCTCAGCCTGCGTGGCCACTGCGCCGACTGCTTGCGACATGCGAAATGACGCCGCCTCGACTTCCCTGAGTAGGAGCCGGACTCCATGACGGCTGTGCTTCTTTCCTTTGCCGCCTTCGTCTCGACGCTTGGCGGAGGCTTGCTCGCGCTTCGGTTTCGCGACCGTCTGCACTACCTGCTCGGCTTCACTGCCGGCGTCCTGCTGGGCGTGGTTGCTTTCGAAGTCCTTCCGGAGGTCTTTGCACTCGCGGCGAGCCTCAAGCTCGACGTCATGGGAGCGATGGTGGCGCTCGTCGCCGGCTTCCTCTTCTTTCATGCGGCAGAGAAGTTCGTGCTGCTTCATCACGCCCATGAATCCGGCTATGCGGATCACCGCCATCCCCACGTCGGCGTGGTTTCGGCGCTTGCCTTGATCGGCCACAGCGTTCTGGACGGCGTCGGCATCGGCCTTGCGTTCCAGGCCTCGACCGCCGTCGGCATCACGGTCGCCATCGCCGTGATCGCGCATGATTTCTGCGACGGTCTCAATACCGTAGGGCTCATGCTTGTCCACCGCAACTCGACCCGTCGCGCGGTCTGGATGCTCGTGCTGGATGCTGCGGCACCTGTCTTCGGCGCGGCATCGACTTTGCTGTTCGAAGTGCCGGCTCCCTGGCTGCTTCGTTACCTTGGATTCTTCGCCGGCTTTCTGCTTTACATCGGCGCAGCCGACATCCTGCCCGAGGCGCACTCCAAGGCCAGCCCGGCCACCGCGCTCAAGCTGATCGGCCTGACCGGGGCCGGAGCTGCATTCGTGTTCCTCATCGCGCGAGCGACAGGGCAGGGAGGATAGGGAGACGATGTGAACCACCGAGCGCACAGTGCACTCACGGACGCCAGGGTCGCGAAGTCGCCATTTAGCTGACGTGCCGTCACGCCTGACATCGCTGACCTGCAGAAGCTGCTGCGGGATGTCGACGCGAGCGGCCCCGCAGTGTCAAGTCGCGGTCGGAGTGAGCGTTGTCGACTCCTTCAATGCTCTGCGAAGGGCGCTAGAGCGCCCGCGCCACGCCCCGGCCGCGCCCGCTCGCCAACGTGAACAGGTCATGCAGACAACAGTTCGACCTCGCTCACATGGCGGTATGAAACAGGTCGTACGCGATGCCGAAGAGTCGGCCGTCGCGACGAAGGCGCCGAGACCATGAAGGCCGTCTTCGGCGACGAGGCGCGTCCAGGCCGTGTTGTATTCGGCGTCGGTCGTGGGCGCGGCGTAGAACTCCTTGTAGCGGCGGGTCAGAACTTGCCAGGAGGGCTGGTCTTCGGCGCGGAGGGGGTGACGGTCATCGAATTGCCCCGGGGGCGAGCGGCCGCACGAGACGCCACTCGACGCGGGCTTCATCCGCCGGCGGATCCGTGCTGCGACGCAAGCTGCGATGGCAGGCATCCGGCGCGCTCGGGCCCGTTGCGATCAGGCCGCCAATCGCCCCGCTTATCCCGCGTTTGCTCGCCGGGCCTCCGGCCACCATCGCTGCCATCACCGGAGCCCCGCCATGATGCGTTCGCTATGGATATCGAAGACCGGGATGGAGGCCCAGCAGACGCAGCTGGACGCCATCTCGAACAACCTCGCCAACGTCTCGACGAATGGCTACAAGCGCTCGCATGCGGTCTTTGAGGACCTGATGTACCAGAACCTGCGCCAGGCCGGTGCGGCCAGCAGCGACCAGACGCAGTTGCCGACCGGGCTGCAGCTCGGCCTCGGCACGCACGCGGTCGCGACGGCGCGCAACTTCAGCCAGGGCAACCTGCAGCAGAGCAGCAACCCGCTCGACATCGCCATCCGCGGCAACGGTTTCTTCCAGATCCAGATGCCCGACGGCACCACCGGCTACTCGCGCGACGGCTCGTTCCAGCTCAGCGCCCAGGGCCAGCTCGTCACCAACACCGGCTACACGGTGCAGCCCGGCATCACCATCCCGGCGCAGGCGCAGAGCGTGACGATCGGCAACGACGGCACCGTCTCGGTCGTGCTGCCCGGCCAGGCGCTGCCGCAGACGGTGGGACAGATCCAGCTCGCGGGCTTCATCAACACCGGCGGCCTCGAGCCCAAGGGCGGCAACCTCTACGGCGAGACGGCGGCCTCGGGCTCGCCGCAGGCCGGCGCGCCCGGGCAGAACGGGCTCGGTCCGGTCCAGCAGGGCTTCGTCGAGACCTCGAACGTCAACGTCGTCGAAGAGCTCGTGCAGATGATCCAGACGCAGCGCGCCTACGAGCTCAACTCGAAGGCGATCCAGACGTCGGACCAGATGCTGCAAAAGCTGGCGCAGCTGTGAACAGCCATCGCGCCATGACGCACTACGCCGGCCTGGTGGCGTGCATCGCCATCGCCGCGGCGCTGCTGGTCACGCTCACGGGCTGCGAGCAGCTCAACCCGCGGCCGCCGGTCGATCTCGCCTCGCCGATCTACGCGGCGCCGCAGCCGGTAGCGGCGATTCGGGTCAACAACGGCTCGATCTACCAGGCGGCTCAGTACCGGCCGCTGTTCGAGGACTATCGCGCTCGCCTGGTCGGCGACTCGCTCACGGTGCAGATCGTGGAGAAGATCTCGGCCACGCAAAAGAGCACGAGCTCGATCGACAAGACCGGCAAGATCGCCGCCGGCATCACCGCCTTTCCGCTGCTCTCGGCCAATTCGTTCAACCGCGCCAGCGCCGCCGCCAACTCGACGGTGAGCTCGGCCGGCGCCGGCACCACCGAGAACAGCATCGACTTCTCCGGCACGATCACGGCGGTCGTCACCGGCGTGCTGCCGAACGGCCACCTGCTGATCGCGGGCGAAAAGAAGATCGGCGTCAACCACAACGTCGACGTGCTGCGCTTCTCGGGCCAGGTCGACCCGCGCATGATCCAGACCGGCAACGTCGTTGCCTCGGCACAGGTCGCCAACGTGCGAATCGAGCAGCGCGGCCGCGGCGCCCAGGCCGAAGCGCAGGGAATAGGCTGGCTCGGACGCTTCTTTTTGAACGTTCTCCCGATTTAAGTTCTTGAAGAATCGAAAGCGCTCCAAGAGGCTTTCGATGACCCACTCAGACCGATTGATCCGCGCCGCGCTCGTCGCTGCCACCGTGCTCGCCAGCGCCGCCGTGTGGTGGCCGGCGCCGGCCCAGGCAGCCCGCATCAAGGAAGTCGCCTCGGTCCAGGGCGTGCGCATGAACCAGCTGGTCGGCTACGGCCTCGTCGTTGGCCTCGACGGCACCGGCGACCAGACCACCTCGGCACCTTTCGCCACGCAAAGCCTGCTGGCGCTGCTGCAGCAGATGGGCGTGACGGTGCCGCCCGGCACCAACATGCAGTTGAAGAACCTGGCCACGGTGATGGTGACGGCGCAGTTGCCGGCCTTCGCCCAGCCCGGCCAGGCGATCGACGTCGTCGTGTCGTCGCTCGCCAACGCCAAGAGCCTGCGCGGCGGCACCCTGATCTCGACGCCGTTGAAAGGCGCCGACGGCCAGATCTATGCGCTGGCGCAGGGCAACCTGATCGTCGGCGGTGCCGGTGCCTCGGCAGCGGGCTCGAAGGTGCAGATCAACCACCTCAGCGCCGGCCGCATTCCCGAAGGCGCCACCGTGGAGCGCGCGGTCGCGACGCCGCTGGCGCAAGGCGACGCGATCCAGCTCGACCTCAACACCAGCGACTTCGCGACCGCCCGCGAGGTCGTGCGCGCCATCAACGGCCGGATGGGCGCCGGCACTGCCGACGCGCTCGACGGCCGCGCCGTGCGCGTGCGCATGCCCGAGTCAGCCGATGCGCGCGTCACCTTCATGGCCGAGATCGAGAACCTCGAGGTCAAGCAGTCGATCCCCGCGGCGCGGGTCGTGATCAATGCGCGCACCGGTTCGATCGTCATGAACCAGGCGGTGACGCTCGCGGCCTGCGCCGTCGCCCACGGCAACCTGTCGGTCACGATCAGCAGCACGCCTTCGGTCAGCCAGCCGGCACCGTTCTCGAAGGGCGGCCAGACGGTCGTCACCGAGAAGGCCGACATCACGATCTCGCAGCAGGCCGGCTCGCTGATCCAGATGGGGCCGAGTGCGAAGCTGGCCGACGTCGTCAAGGCGCTGAACTCGCTCGGCGCCACGCCGCAGGATTTGCTCGCCATCCTGCAGGCCATGAAGTCGGCCGGCGCGCTCACGGCCGAGCTGGAGGTGATCTGATGGCCGCAGCGCTCTCTCTTGCCAACACGCTTTCGGGCCTGCCGACGGCGGCCACCAACACGCTCTCGATCGGCGAGTTGCGCTCGGCCGCGGCGCGGGATCCGAAGCATGCAATCCGCGAGACGGCCAAGCAGTTCGAGGCCATCTTCATGCAGCAGATCATGAAGAGCATGCGCGAGGCGACCATGAGCTCGGGGATGCTCGAGAACTCCGGCACCCAGCTCGGTGGCGAGATGCTCGACACCCAGTACGCGACCAAGATGGCCGGGTTGCCGGGTGGGCTCGCCGACGCGATCGCTCGGCAGCTCGAAAGACAGATGGGAACGGGAGCGGTGGTCACACCGGGATCGTTCTCTTCGCTCAGGACGAAAGGTGCGGCGGAGGCGGCGGAGGGCGCTGCCGGGGCTGCCAGCGGCGCCAGCGTCAGCGAGATGCCGATGTCGCAAAAGCAGGCTGACTTCATTCGTGGCCACGAGTCATCGGCGCGCGGCGCTGAATCGATCAGCGGCATCCCGGCGGCGTTCATGATCGCGCAGGCGGCGCACGAGTCGGGCTGGGGCAAGCGTGAAATCAGATTAGCCGACGGCAGCAGCTCGCACAACCTGTTCGGCATCAAGGCCGGGCCGAGCTGGAACGGTGCGGTGGCCGAGATCACGACCACCGAATGGGTCGGCGGCGAGCCGCAGAAGACGACCGCGAAGTTCCGCGCCTATGCGTCTTACGACGAATCGTTTCGCGACTACGCGAAGATGATGAAGGAGAGCCCGCGTTACGCCGGCGTCGTTGCCCAGGTGGCGCAGGCACCGGCCACGGCAGCGAGCGCCCAGGGCTTCGCGCAGGGCCTGCAGCGCGCCGGCTACGCCACCGATCCGGCCTATGCCGACAAGCTCGGCCGCGTCATCAACACGACCCTGCGCATGCAGCGCGCGCTGACATGACGGCCGGGCGCCGGGCCGTTGCCAAGGCCGGCCGCGCCGCCACGGGGGGCGGTGCCGCCGCGACAGCGATAAACGTGGGAGTCCCGTCATGAGCGCCTATTCACTTCTGAGCCTCGGCTCGCGGGCGATGACCGCGAACTACGCGGCACTGCAGGTCACCGGCAACAACATCGCCAACGCCAACACGGCCGGCTACTCGCGCCAGCAGGTCGAGCTCGCGACGGCGTCCAGCCAGCAGACCGGCAGCGGCTTTTTCGGCAAGGGCGTCGACGTCGCCACCGTGAGCCGCTCGCACAGCGACTTCCTGACCCGCGAAGCGGCTCTGACCCAGTCGCTGGCGGCTTCCGACAGCACCCGCAACGATCAGCTCAAGCAGCTCGAGCAGGTGTTCCAGACCGGCGAGGCCGGCCTCGGCTACTCGGCACAGCAGATGTTCAACGCCTTCGTCGACGTCGCCAACAAGCCGCAGGACTCGGCGGCGCGGCAGGTGGCGCTGGCCCGCGTCGGCGACCTGGCGACGCGCTTTCGCACGGCGTCGGACCAGATCGATTCGCTGCAGGCCGGCATCTCGCAGAGCCTGAAGACCTCGGTGGCATCGATCAACTCGCTGACGTCGCGGATCGCCGATCTCAACACCCGCATCGCCAGCGTCAAGGGCACCGGCCACGAGCCGAACGATCTGCTCGACCAGCGCGACAGCGCTATCAACGACCTTTCGCAGCTCGTCCAGGTGACGACGCTGCCGGCCGCCGATGGCAGCGTCGGCGTCTTCCTCGGCGGCGGCCAGAAGCTCGTGCTCGGCGGCAATGCGACGGCATTGACGACCGTGGCCGATGCTTACGACCCGAGCAAGCTGCAGCTCGGCATCAGCGAAGGCGGCACGACGCGCGCGTTCCTCGACGGCACCATCGCCGGCGGTTCGGTGGCCGGCCTCCTGCGGGTCCAGAACCACGACCTCGCCGATGCCCGCGGCCTGATCGGCCAGCTCGCCTCGGCGATCGCCGGCGCCCTCAACAAGCAGCAGGCGCTCGGCCTCGACCTCGGCCGGCCGGCGTCTGCAGGCGGGCCGCTGCTCGCCATCGGTGCCGCCTCGGTGTCGCCTTCGTCGGGCAACGCGATGGCCGGCGGGGTCGCCGCGGCGTCGTACGTCGACGGCAGCGGCAAGCGCGTCTCGAGCGTCTCGATCACGGTCACCGACAGCAAGGAGCTGCAGCCGAGCGACTACGAGCTCAGCGCCGACCCGTCGTTGCCGGCCGGCAGCTACAAGCTGACACGGCTCTCGGACGGCAGCGCGCAGACGGTCGCCAACGGCAGCGTCGTCGACGGCTTTCGCATCGATGTCGCCAGCCCGGCGCCGAGCCTGGGCGACCGCTTCCTGTTGCAGCCGGTCGCGCAGTCGACGCGCTCGATCACACTCGCGCTCACCGACCCGAAAGGCATCGCCGCGGCATCGCCGGTCAACGCCGCGGTCACCGCGGGCAACGCCGGCACGGCCGCGGTCGCTTCGCTGGTGGCGACGAGCACGTCGCTGAACCCGAACCTGAAGGCCACCGTCACCTTCACCGACGATCTCGGCCGCTACGCCTACAGCCTCGTCGACACCACCTCGGCCTTGCCGACGGTGACCGGCACCGGCGCCTTTGTGGCCGGCCAGCCGATCGCCCTCAACGGCTTCGAGCTCAAGCTCTCGGGCGTGCCGAAGTCGGGCGACTCGCTGGTCGTCACGAAGACGACCGTGCCGGCCGGCGACAACGGCAATGCCAACGCGCTGCTCGGCCTGCGCGATGCCGGCATCGTCGGCCAGCGCACCGTCGGCAGCGGCGTCGGTGCGACCGTGACGGCCGGTGCCAACGTCACCGACGCCTATGCCAGCGCGCTTGGCGCCATCGGCGTTCGGGTGCAGAGCGCCGGCTACGCCGCCCAGCAGTCGACGGCGATCGCCACCGACGCGAAGACGCAGGCCACGGGCAGCGCCGGCGTCAACCTCGACGAGGAAGCCGCGCGCCTGATCCAGTTCCAGCAGAGCTACCAGGCCGCGGCCAAGATGCTTCAAGTCGCGCAGTCGGTGTTCGACACGCTTCTTCAAATCGCCCGCTAGACGTTCGAGACGACTCACCATGCGCATCAGCACCGCCAATTCATTCGACGCCGGCATCGACACGCTCACGCGCCGGCGGAGCGAGCTCGCCGACCTGCAGGAGCAGATTTCGAGCGGCAAGCGCGTCGCCCGTGCCAGCGACGACCCGGCGGCTGCCGCGCGGGCCGAGCGGGCGATGGCGGCGATCGGCCGCGCCGACACGAGCCAGCGCGCCGTCGATGCCAGCCAGGTCGCCATGACCCAGACCGAGAGCACGCTCGGCGAAGCCGGCACGCTGTTGCAGCGGGCCCGCGAGCTCATCGTCTCGGCCGGCAACGCCAGCTACGGCGACAGCGAGCGCAAGAGCATCGCCAAAGAGCTGCAGTCGATTCGCGACCAGCTGTTCTCGGTCGCGAACCAGAGCGACGGCGCCGGCACCTATCTGTTCGGCGGCCAGGGCGCGACCCAGAAGCCCTTCATCGATTCGCCCGGCGGCGTGCAGTACGCCGCCGCGCCCGGCCAGACGCTGACCGAGCTACCGACCGGCCTGCCGCTCACCACCGACGGCAAGGCGGTTTGGCTCTCGGCGAACACCGGCAACGGCGTCTTCGTGACGACGGCGGCCGCAGGCGTCACGGGCGCCACCATCGACAACGGCCGCGTCTCAGATCCCGCCGCGCTGACCGGCGCCGGCTACACGCTGCAGTTCAATGTCGCCGCCGGCCTGACCAGCTACGCGGTGCTGAAGAACGGCCTGGCCACGGCCGTGACCGCGGCGCCCTACGTGACCGGCCAGGCGATCACCGTCGACGGCATGACCGTCGCTGTGAGCGGCACGCCCGCCGCCGGCGACAGCTTCGCCATCGCGCCGTCGACGCCGACGCTGAGCGTGTTCGCGACGCTCGACAAGGCCGTCGCCGATCTTTCCACCGCCGGCCGCACTGGCTCGCAGGTGGCGCAGGCCAACGCCGATGGCCTGCGCGATGTCGATGCCGTCCTCGGCGGCTTGCAGACGGCGCGCGCCGCTGCCGGCGCCGTGCTCAACCGGATCGACAGCGAAACCGGCCGCCTCGCCGACCAGAAGCTGGCCAGCCAAAGCGAGCGCTCCAACGCGGAAGATGTGGACATGGTGCACGCCTTTTCCGAGTATCAAAACAAGCAGAACGGATACGATGCAGCGCTGAAGTCGTACGCCATGGTGCAGCGCTTGTCGCTGTTCCAGTACGTGAACGGCTCCTGACGGTGCCCGGCTCCGACCCGTCATCCTGAGCAACGCGAAGGATTTGGCGCCGGCGCCGGATCCTTCAATTCGTTCAAGCTGAAAGAAGAGGCCCTCTGACCGTGCTCGACGTCGCGATCCTCGGCCAGGTGGCCCTCGGCTACTCGCCTTTCATCGATCGCAATCGAACGGTCGCGGCGACCCGCCTGTCGGTGTTTCCGCTGCGGCCCGACGCCACGCTCGACGTCGCCCAGCTCCTGCACGCCGTCGGCGATGTCTGGCCGGCCTCGGGTGGCAACGTCTCCCTCAACGTCGTCAGCGAAAGCCTGCTGCACGACCTGCTGCAGGCCAGCCCTTCGGCCAACCTCATGGTCGAGGTCCCGAACTTCATGGCCTCGGACCGGGCCAACATCGAGGCCATCACGCGTCTGCACGGCGCCGGTAACACGCTGCTCCTCAAGGGCCGGCCCAACGCCGAGCTGCCGCGCGAAGTGCTGCCGTGCTTCAAGTATTCGATCATCGACCTTGCCGACGAGCGCCGGATCGGCGACGCCGCGTCTCCGCCGCCGGGCGTCACGCGCTCGATCGCGCACGTGCAGTCGGGCGTGCGCACGGTGGCCGACATGGAGGCCAGCTTCGGTCGCGGCGCCGCTGCGGTGCTCGGCTGGCCGATCGACGACGCTATCCATGCCACGGCCGCCCGCACTGGCAAGCCGACGACGCAGCCCGACCTGCAGGTGGTCGTCGAGCTGATCAACCGCGTCGACAACGAAGACCCGATCGAGCGGCTCGAAAACACGCTCAAGCGCGATCCGTCGCTGGCCTTCAAGCTGCTTCGCTACATCAACTCGCCCGCCTTCGGCCTGCGCGTCGAGATCAGTTCGTTCCGCCACGCCATCATGATGCTCGGCTACCGGCGCCTGAAGCGCTGGCTCGCACTGCTGCTCGTCACCGCCAGCAAGGACGTGAACCTCAAGCCGGTGATGTTCGCCGCCGTGCGCCGCGGCCTGCTGATGGAAGAACTCGCGCGCGGCAGTGCCGACGAAGAGATGCGCAACGAGCTCTTCATCTGCCGCGTGTTCTCGCTGCTCGACCGGATGTTCCAGCAG
>JAYTYH010000549.1:0-1790 GCA_043742485.1 Rhizobacter sp. | reverse complement strand
TCGCACCCGGCGCTGAGGTGATGGCGATGGTCTTGACGTCACCGGCTGCACTGACCGAGCGAACGGCTCGGTAGTCGGCGAGCATGAAGCCGCCGTTCGGCGCGATCGCGATGCCGCCGAAGCTGTTGACCTCGGCCGTGGCTGCCGGTCCGTCGACGTCGCCGGAGTGGACGAACTGTGCAGTCGGCTTTCCGAGGAGGGTCGTCACCGCCGCGGAGGTCAGGTCGATCTGGCGCAGCAGACCGGTGCTGTCGCGGACGGTCAGGGTGTTGCCGCGCAGAGCCAACGCCTGCGGCGAGATGAGCACGGCGGCCGTGCCGACGCCGTCGCGATCGCCGCTCGACGAGAAGCCGCTGCCGGCGAACGTTTGCACTGCGCCGGCGACATTGCCGCTGCGCACGATCCGGCGGATGCGACTGTTGCCTGAATCGGCGATGTAGAGGTCGCCGTTGCTCGCGACGACGATCGCGTCGGGAGCACTGAACTGCGCCGCGCCTGGCGCGCCGTCGGCATAGCCCTGCGTGCCTCCCGCATAGGTCGTCACCACGCCGGCAGACGTGACGCGACGAATGAGATGGCTGCCCTGCTCTGCGACGTAGAGATCGCCGTCCGGACCGATCGCAATGGCCGTGGGCGTCGAGAACCGGGCGACGCCACCCGTGCCGTCGAGGCTGCCGCTGCTGCCGGCCAGACCGGCCAGCGTGCTGACCGTGCCATCGGGGGTGACGAGACGGATCGTGTGGTTGCCGCTGTCGGCAACGTAGATATTGCCGGACGCGTCGTGGGCCAGGCCGCGCGGTACCTGGAAGGAGGCGCTCGCCGCCGGACCATCCACTGAACCCGTGAAGCCGCTTCCGGTGACTGCGGTGATCATGCTCAGGTCGGCGCTGAGTCGCTTGAGGCTGTTGCCGGCAATGAAGGTGAAGCTGCCAGCCGCATCCGCATCGATGCCCGTCAAAGCAATGTCGAGCGCCGCCTGGATACGCAGCCCGACCGTCGGCAGCAGGCTGAGAACCACCGAGCTCGGTGCGGTGACGGTGAGCGTCGCTGCACTGCTGGTGGCTGCGCTTTGGCCGCCGCAATCGAGTCTGGCGCGGAACTGCGCGCCGTTGTCGCCGATTGTCGTCGCGATCGTATAGGTCGCAGCTGTCGCATCAGCGATGTCGGCGAAGGCGGTGCCGTTGCCCTGGTTACGTTGCCACTGGATGACGAGGCTGCCCGAACTGCAGGTGCCGCCGACAGTGAACGAGGCCGACGAGCCGGCGACGACGCTCGCCGCGGCCGGCTGGGGCGTGATGGTGAGGACTGGCGCGCTCATGGTCACGGTGAGCGTTGCGTTGCGACTGGTCGCAGCGCCGGCGACATCGGTGACGACGGCACGGTAGGTGGCGCCGCTGTCGGCGAGAGTCGTCGCTGCCGTGCTGTAGGTCGTTTCCGTGGCGCCAGCGATGTCGGCGCCGTTGCGCTGCCATTGGTACGCGAGGGGCGCCGTTCCCGCCGCCGCAACGGTGAAGCTCGCCGTCTGGCCGACAGTGACTGAGGCGTCAGCGGGCTGCTGCGTGATGGTCGGCGGCACCGCCAGCACAGGGCCGCCCTCGGGAGGCGGCGGAGCATCGGCGCTGCCGCCGCAGGCGGTCAAGACCGCGCATGTGCCGACAACGATGAGTCGCCCGACGGCGGCGCCGAGGCGGCGCAGGGAGGACCTGGAGCTGGTTTGCGCTGAAATCATGACGACCGCCCGGCTCAAAACGAAAACTGCGCGGCGACGCCGAGCATCTGCAACGGCCCGT
>JAYTYH010000548.1:0-2348 GCA_043742485.1 Rhizobacter sp. | reverse complement strand
GGCCAGAAGATCGCCGAGATGGGATCGACCGACGCCGAGGGCGTCCGGCTGCACTTCGAGATCCGCAAGCAGGGCAAGCCGATGGATCCGGCGCACCTGCTGCCGCCGCGCTGACGCGCGGCACGAACATCACCCTGCCATGCCCAGAAAGCGCACTCCGCTCGAAGGGGCACGGTCTGATACCGCGAGGCCGCGCAACGGTGCCGCTGCAAAGCCGACAGGCACGCCGCAACGGTACCCGATCGATCCACCGGACGATCCACCAGACGCCGCGCGCGAGGCCCGTGAATGTCAACACGTGATCGAACCCGTCGTGGCGGATCTGGCGATCGCAGGCACCGAGGTCGGCAACACGTTGCAGACCTACCTGCGTGACATTCGGCGGGCCCCGCTGCTCACCCCCGAGCAGGAGTTCGACACTGCAACGCGGGCGCGGCAGGGCGACTTCGCGGCGCGCCAGTCGATGATCGAGCACAACCTGCGGTTGGTGGTGAGCATCGCCAAGAACTACCTTGGACGCGGCCTGCCGATGTCCGACCTCATCGAAGAGGGCAACCTGGGCCTGATGCATTCGATCGGCAAGTTCGAAGCTGAGCGCGGCTTTCGTTTCTCGACCTACGCCTCGTGGTGGATACGCCAGCACATCGAACGGGCGCTGCTGCACCAGGCGCGACTGGTGCGCCTGCCCGTGCATGTGATCCGCGAACTCAACCATGTGCTCAAGGCTCGCCGTGCACTCGAGGCTGCGGCAGGAGCCTCAGGGCATGGCGACCAACCCGTTCGCATCGAGGACGTGGCTGCCGCGCTGGGGCGACCGGTGCACGAGGTGAGCGCGCTGATCAAGCACGCCGAGCAGCCGACTTCGCTCGATGCTCCGGTCGACTGGCATGGCGCCGAGGGCAATCACGAATCCGTGCTCGACGGCGTGGCCGACGACGGCGGCAGCGATCCGCTGAACCTGACGCTTGGGCACGAGGTCGAGCTGCTGCTTCGCCACGGGCTGGGCGAACTCAACGAGCGCGAGCGCGAGGTGGTCTGCGGTCGCTACGGACTGGGCGACCGCGAGCCCGAGACGCTCGAAGTGCTCGCCGTGCGCCTTGGCCTGACACGCGAACGCATCCGGCAGATCCAGCAGGAGGCGCTGCTCAAGCTCAAGCGCGGTATGGCTCGCAATGGCATCGGGCGCGACTCGATCTTCTGAGGCGCCGCGCTGGGCAATCGACGTGGGCCTGTGCTTGAGGCATGGTTACAGCAGTGATCGAGAATGACGCCATGGACAAGTCGATCATGATCCGCAGTGACTTCCGCTTCTTCGAACGGCTGCGCGTGCGCTGGGCCGAGATCGATTCGCAGAAGATCGTCTTCAACGGCCACTACCTGATGTACTTCGATACGGCCGTGGCCGGCTACTGGCGAGCACTGTCGCTGCCGTACGCGCCGACCATGGAGACGCTCGAGGGCGACCTGTTCGTGCGCAAGGCGACCGTCGAATACCTGGCCCCGGCGCGCTACGACGACGTGCTCGACATCGGCATGCGCTGTGCGCGCGTGGGCAACTCGTCGGTGCTGTTCAGCTGCGGGGCTTTTCGGCAAGATCAACTGATCGTCTGCGGCGAGCTCGTCTATGTTTTTGCCGATCCGCACACGCAGACTTCGAAGCCGATCCCCGCCGTCCTGCGCGATGTGTTCGAGGCGTTCGAAGCGGGGTCACCCATGCTCGACGTTCAACTCGGCAACTGGGACGCGCTCGGCGACCGGGCCCGAGCCATCCGCACAGAGGTTTTCATCGACGAACAGCGCATCCCGGTGGACATGGAATGGGACGAGGCCGACACCCACGCGCTGCATGCCGTGGCGGTGAATCGCCTGGGTTTGCCGTTGGCCACCGGGCGCCTGCTGATGCACGCACCGGGCGTGGCCCGCATCGGCCGGATGGCGACGCGCCAGGTGCTGCGTGGCAGCGGTGTCGGCCGTGCGGTGCTGGATGCGTTGACCCAGGCGGCCAGAGACCGCGGCGACCAGGAGGTGCTGCTGCACGCCCAGGTCACGGCCCAGGCCTTTTATGCGCGCGCCGGCTTCAGGCCCTATGGGCAGGTGTTCGACGAGGCCGGTATCCCGCACATCGAGATGTCGAAGGCGCTATAGCGGTGTCGGCTGCCCCTGAGCTGGGGCACGCCTCAGCGCGACTCGGGGGTTGAACGAGCGCGTCGTCGGGCATCGGGCTTGAGCAGTGTGCGTACGCGGGTGCGGCGCTCGGGGGCATCGCCGCCCTGGTCATTCGTCACCTCTGACTCCGAGACCGCCGATTGCTCGCTCGTCATTTGCACGCCATCGTCGCAGTAGCGCGG
>JAYTYH010000547.1:0-3638 GCA_043742485.1 Rhizobacter sp. | reverse complement strand
GCCTCGAAGTCGCGATCGACGCCATCGACGCGATGCTGGTGCGCCACTTCCCCCGCGTGCCTGGCGAGGCCCACGTCAACGAGTTGCCCGACGCGCCGGTCGTGCGCTGACGAACGTCGCGGCGCTTCAGCCCTTGGCCGGTCGCACCGTGCCGTTCGGGTGCACCGCCATCAGCGACCGGCCGGCCTCGCGCTCGATCGTCCAAGAGCGTTGAACTCGAGCGCAGCTTGGTGGTCAGTTCGTCACATCTGCAGCAATGCCTTTTCCGCGGCTCAGCTTCATGCCGACTCCGAGCCCGTGGCGGCGGTGCGGTCCACCGGGTCTGTGAGGCCGAAGGTGCCCGGCCAATGCGCCGTGCACCACGCGGCCACGTCGGCGCGCTGCGCTTCGGTCATGTGCAGGCCGAGCTTGCTGCGCCGCCAGAGCACGTCGTCGGCACTTTGCGCCCACTCGTGCTCGCGCAGGTAGGCGAGCTCGCCTTCGTGCAGGCCGGGCGCCACCTCGGCACCGAGCGGCGCCGCCAGCAGCAGTTCGATGCGTGAACCGTAGGCGCGCGCCAGCCGATGCAGCAAGGCGGCAGGCAGGGCCGGGTGACGCAGCGCCACCGCCTGCACGAACCGGGTGAAGTCGGAGTCGGGCCGCTGCGCTGCGCCGATCCACGCGCTCAGGTCGCCGCCGGGCAGCGGCGCGTCATGTGTCCAGGCGCCGCGCGTCGTCGGCAAGCCGGCGCCGAGCAGGTCGGCGGCCTCTTCGGCGAGCTTTCGGAAGGTCGTGATCTTGCCGCCCCACACTGTCAGCAGCGGCGCCTGCGTGGTGTCGAGATCGAGCTGGTAGTCGCGCGTCACTGCCGACGGATCGCCGGCCTCGTCTTCGAGCAGCGGCCGCACGCCCGAATAGCTCCACACGACCTGCGCCGGCGTCACCGGGCGCTCGAAGTAGCGGCTCGCCTGCTCGCAGAGGTAGGCGGTCTCGGCAGCGTCGATATGGGCTTCGCCGATCGGCCCGTGCTGCTCGACGTCGGTGGTGCCGATGAGCGTGAAGTCGCCCTCGTACGGGATCGCGAAGATGATCCGCTTGTCGGGGTTCTGGAAGATGTAGGCGTGGTCGTGGTCGAACAACTTGCGCACGACGATGTGGCTGCCCTTGACCAGGCGCAGCGACTTGTGCCGCGCCAGGTGGGCCTGATCGCCGAGGAACTGCGCCGCCCACGGCCCGGCGGCGTTGACGAGGGCACGGGCATGGATCTCGCGCTCGCCGCCACCGGCGTCGGCCAGCCGCACGCGCCAGTGGGTGGCGCTGCGCACGGCGTCGACGCAGCGGGTTCGCGTCAGCACGGTGGCGCCGTGGGCGACGGCGTCGACGGCGTTGAGGACGACGAGGCGGGCGTCGTCGACCCAGCCGTCGGAGTAGACGAAGCCCTTCGTGAAGACGGCCTTCAGCGGCTTGCCGGCCGGGTGGTTGCGCAGGTCGACCGTGCGCGAGGCCGGCAGCACCTCGCGGCGCGCCAGGTGGTCGTAGAGAAAGAGGCCGATGCGGATCATCCAGGCCGGCCGCATCGAGCGGTCGTGCGGCATCACGAAGCGCAGCGGCCACATGATGTGCGGGGCGCTTTTCAGCAGCACCTCGCGCTCGGCGAGCGCCTTTCGCACCAGCGCGAACTCGCGGTACTCTAGGTAGCGCAGGCCACCGTGGATCAGCTTGGTCGACGACGACGACGTGTGGGCGGCGAGATCGTCTTTCTCGCACAGCATCACGCGGGCGCCGCGGCCGGCCAGGTCGCGGGCGATTCCGGCGCCGTTGATGCCGCCGCCGACGATGCAGGCGTCGAAAACTTCCAGGCTCGCCAATGCGCGTGTCTCCACGTTCGTTTTCTTTCCTTTTAGTCTTTATCTGTTCGTTTTTAGCCGGCAGCAGGCAGTCGCGCAAGCGCGGATACCGCGATGGCGCTCACTCGCCGTTGCTCTAGTCTCGGCGTTCCGCGTTCGACCCTTCGACGGACCATGACTCCCAACCCGCGCCAGGCCCTGTTGCTCGAGGAGGTCAGAGACAAGGACTCGGTCTCCGTCGAGGCCCTCGCCGAGCGCCTGCAGGTGACGTTGCAGACCGTGCGCCGCGACGTCAAGCTGCTCGCCGAGTCCGGCCTGCTGGCGCGCTTTCACGGCGGCGTGCGGGTGCCGGGCTCGACGACGCGAAACATCGCCTACCGGCAGCGCCAGCACCTCAACGCGCAGGCCAAGCAGCGCATCGCCCGCGCCGTGGCGGCGGCGGTGCCGGCGGGTTGCTCGCTGAGCATCAACATCGGCACCACCACCGAGGCGATCGCGCGCGAGCTGCGGCATCACAAGGGGCTGCGCGTCATCACCAACAACCTCAACGTCGCCGCCATCCTCTCCGACAACCCGGACTGCGAGGTCATCGTCGCCGGCGGCGTCGTGCGCTCGCGCGACCGCGGCATCGTCGGCGAGGTGACGATCGACTTCATCCAGCAGTTCCGCGTCGACATCGCCCTGATCGGCATCTCGGGCATCGACGCCGACGGCAGCCTGCGCGACTTCGACTACCGCGAAGTCAAGGTGGCTCGCGCCATCATCGCGCACTCGCGCGAGGTCTGGCTGGCGGCCGACCACAGCAAGTTCATGCGGCCGGCGATGGTCGAGCTGGCGCGCCTGCACGACATCGACATGCTGTTCACCGACCGACCACCGCCGCCGCCGTTCCCGGAGCTGCTCGCCGAAGCGGCGGTGCGCTGCATCACCTGCGAGGAGACCCCATGAAGAAGCCCCGCCACCTGCTCGCGCTCGACCAGGGCACCTCGAGCTCGCGCGCCATCGTCTTCGACGCTGCCGGAAGCGTCGTCGCTGCGGCGCAGGCCGAGTTCCGGCAGATCTTTCCGCAGCCCGGCTGGGTCGAGCACGACCCGAAGGAAATCTGGCTGTCGCAGCTCGCCACTGCCCGCGAGGCGCTCGCGAAGTCGGGTCTCGCCGCCGCCGACATCGCCGGCATCGGCATCACCAATCAGCGCGAGACCACGATCGTCTGGAACCGCGCCAGCGGCGAGCCGATCGGCAATGCCATCGTCTGGCAAGACCGCCGCACCGCACCGGCCTGCGAAGCGCTGAAGCAGCGCGGCCTCGAGCCGCTGTTCCGCGAGCGCACCGGCCTCGTCCTCGATGCCTACTTCTCAGGCACCAAGCTGGCCTGGCTGCTCGACCATGTGGCCGGAGCGCGCGCCGCGGCCGGGCGCGGCGAGCTCGCTTTCGGCACCGTCGACAGCTGGCTGATGTGGATGCTGACCGGCGGCGCTTCGGCCGCCACGCGCGCCGGCGCCGTGCACGTGACCGACGTGACCAACGCCTCGCGCACGCTGCTCTTCGACGTGCCGCGCGGCGAGTGGAGCGCCGAGCTGGCAGCCGCGCTCGACGTGCCGCGCGAGATGCTGCCCGAGGTGCATCCGTCGAGCCACGTCTTCGGCCACACCAAGGCCGACCTGCTCGGCGTCTCGCTGCCGATCGGCGGCGCGGCCGGCGACCAGCAGAGTGCCTTGTTCGGCCAGGCCTGCTTTAAGCCGGGCCAGGTCAAGAACACCTCCGGCACCGGCTGCTTCATGCTCATGAACACCGGCTCGCGCTTCGAGGTCT
>JAYTYH010000546.1:0-3633 GCA_043742485.1 Rhizobacter sp. | reverse complement strand
TCTCCCGCCTGTCGCAGATGAGCGGCCGCTGGATCCGCCATGGCGACTGGTACCCGGACCGCGTCGTGCGCCTGTTCCGGCGCGGCAGCGCCCGCTTCTCGGCCGATCTCGTCCACGAGCACGTGGTCGCCGAAGGCCGCCTCGGCCGCCTCGAAGGCGACCTGCTGCACTACACGATGCCGAGCTACGAGGACGCGCTCGTCAAGCTCAACCGCTACAGCAGCGGCCGCGCCGCCGACCGCGTCGCCGCCGGACATCGCGGCGGCGTCGTGCTCGCGCTGGTCCACGCCGCCTGGGCCTTCGTGCGCTCCTATGTGGTTCGCCGCGGCTTTCTCGACGGCGGCGCCGGCGTCGTCGTCGCGGTCTACGTGGCCGAGGGCACGTGGTGGCGCTACCTGAAAATGGCCGAACTCGCACACCGCTTGCCGGGCAACGGCCCCGGGCAAGATGCGGGCGAAGATGCCGGTCATTGAACCAACCCCCGCCATCCGGGTCAGCCCCCCTCATGCTCCATAGAAGACAGTTCTGCACCGCCGCCGGTCTCGGCCTCCTCGCACCAGCGGCGTTCGCGCAATTTCGCGTCGAGATCTCGGGCGTCGGCGGCACCCAGTTGCCGATCGCCGTGCCGAAGTTCCGCAACGACGACCAGGGCGGCCAGTCGCCCTCGGCCATCATCCGCGCCGATCTGGAACGCAGCGGCGCCTTCCGCATCGTCGAGGGTGCCGGCAATCTCGACGAGACCACCGCTCCGGCCATGGCCGAGTGGCGCGCCCGCGCGGCCGACGCACTCGTCGCCGGCTCCGTCACGCGCCTGGCTGATGGCCGCTTCGACGTGCGCTCCAAGCTCTGGGATGTCGTCAAGGGCAGCGACCTCGGCGGCCAGAGCGCGGCTGTCGAGGCCGGCGAGCTGCGGCTGGCCGCCCACCGCATCGCCGACTTCGTCTACGAGAAGCTGACCGGCGACAAAGGTGTGTTTTCGACCCGCATCGCCTACGTGACGCGCGCCGGCTCGCGCTATTCGCTGCGCGTCGCCGATGCCGACGGCGAGAACGGCCAGGTCGCTCTCAACAGCGGCCAGCCGATCATCTCGCCGGCCTGGTCGCCGAACGGCAAGGAGCTCGCCTACGTGTCGTTCGAGCGCCAGAAGGCCGTCGTCTTCGTGCACACCGTCGCCACCGGCGAGCGCCGCGCCATCGCCGACTTTCGCGGCTCGAACAGCGCTCCGGCATGGTCGGTCGATGGTCAGCACCTGGCCGTGACGCTGTCTCGCGACGGTGGCTCGCAGCTGTTCCTGATCGGCAAGAACGGCGAGAGCCCGCGCCGGCTGGCGAGCAGCCCGGCGATCGACACCGAGGCCGAGTTCAGTGCCGACGGCCGCTATCTCTACTTCACGAGCGACCGCGGCGGCAGCCCGCAGATCTACCGCATGGCGGCGGGTGGCGGCGCTGCCGAGCGCGTCACCTTCGGTGGCAGCTACAACATCAGCCCGACGGTGAGCGCCGACGGTCGCACGCTGGCCTACATCGCGCGCTCGGGCAACACCTTCAGGCTGTCCCTGCTCGACCTCTCGAATCCGGGCGCGCAACCGACCGCGATCACCGATACCGGCGACGACGAGCACCCGAGCTTCGCGCCGAACGGGCGGCTGCTCGTGTATGCCACCAAGGCACAAGGCCGCAGCGTGTTGATGACCACCACGCTCGATGGCAAGATCAAGGCTCGCCTGCCGTCTCAGACGGCCGATCTGCGCGAACCGGTATGGGGCCCTTTCGGGCGTTGACGCATTTCAGCAAAGCAAAGGAAACCACGATGAACACCTTCCACCGAACCCTCCTCACCGCCGTTGCCGCGGCATCGCTGGCGGCCTGTTCGAGCGTCAAGCTCGACGACGCTCCCGTCGAATCGCGCACCGGCGGCGCCGTCGTGGCCGGCAGCCAGGGCGCGACCGGCAACTCCGCCGCCGGCTCGCAGACGCGGGTCGCCTCGGTCGACGTCACCAATACCGCCGGCTCGGCGATGTCGAACCTGCCGCACGTCGTCTACTTCGACTACGACAGCACCATCGTCAAGGACGAGTTCCGGCCGGTCATCGAAGTCAACGCCAAGGCGCTGTCTTCGGACCGCAAGCGCCACATGGCCGTCGAGGGCCACACCGACGATCGTGGCAGCAGCGAATACAACCTGGCCCTCGGCCAGCGCCGTGCCGAGGCGGTCGTGAAATCGCTGACCTTGCTGGGCGCCGAGCCTGCGCAGCTCGAGCCGGTGAGCTTCGGCAAGGAGCGGCCGGCAGTGCAGGGCGAGAGCGAGTCCGCCTGGGCCAAGAACCGCCGCGCCGAGCTGGCGAGCCGGTGAGCGGCCTGTGAGCAAAGGCGCTCTCGCCGCTGCCGCGTTCTGCGCGGCACTTTCGGCGGTGGCCCTGCCGGCGCAGGCGGGAATCTTCGACGACGACGAGGCCCGCCGCGCCATCCTCGAGTTGCGCCAGAAGCTGGAGCAGAGCAACGAGCAGGCGCGCGCCCGCCAGGGCGAGCAGATGGCGCAGATGTCGACGCAGCTCGACCAGCTCAAGCGCAGCCTGCTCGACCTCAACGGCACCATCGAGGCCCAGCGCGCCGACAACGCGCGCTTGCGGGGCCAGATGGAAGAGCTCATGCGGGTGGTCGCCGACCTGCAGCGAAAGCAGACCGATCTGCAGCAGGGCGTCGACGAGCGCATCAAGAAGGTCGAGCCGCAGAAGGTGACGGTTGACGAGAAGGAGTTCAGCGTCGACCCGGAAGAAAAGCGCAGCTACGACGACGCGCTGGCCGGCTTTCGCAAGGGCGAATTCGATCGCTCTGCAGCGGGCTTTTCGGGCTTGCTGAAACGATTTCCGGGCACCGGCTACCGCGAGTCGGCCTTGTTCTGGCTCGGCAACGCGCAATACGGCAATCGGAACTACAAGGAAGCGATCGCGACCTTCCGTGGCCTCGTCACGGCGGCGCCCGAAAGCGCCCGCGCGCCCGAAGCGTTGCTGGCCATCGCCAACTGCCAGGCCGAGTTGAAAGACGCCAAGTCGGCTCGCCGCACGATCGACGAGCTGGTCAAGGCCTATCCGAGGTCCGAGGCCGCGCAGGCCGGCAAGGAGCGCCTGGCTTCGCTGCGGTGACGTTGGTCGACGACGCCGACCTCGAGCGCCGCTTCAGCGGCCTGCGCCGGCTTTATGGCAGCGCCGGCGCTGTCCGCATCCGTGCCGCCCGAGTCGCGGTGATCGGCGTCGGCGGCGTTGGCTCGTGGGCAGCCGAGGCGCTGGCCCGCAGCGGCGTCGCCGGCCTGACGCTGATCGATCTCGACCACGTCTCCGAATCGAACATCAATCGCCAGATCCAGGCCGTCGGCGCCACGCTCGGCATGGCCAAGGTGGAAGCCTTGCGCCAGCGCATCGCCGACATCCACCCGGGCTGCATGGTCGACGCCGTCGAGGAGTTCGTCGACGAGACGAACTGGCCGGGGCTGTTGAGGGCACCGGTCGAGGCCGTCATCGACGCCTGCGACAACGTGCGCGCCAAGACCACCATCGCCGCCTGGGCGTTGGCGACGACGACGCCGCTCGTCGTCGTGGGCGCCGCGGGCGGCAAGCGCGCGGCCGAGCGCGTCGAG